>JANNYX010000389.1:0-2565 GCA_031410295.1 Rhodoferax sp. | reverse complement strand
CGCAAGACGACGCTGGTCGAATATGGTTTTCGCCTGCCCAGCGCGCTCGACAACCGGCCCCTGAAATTCGAGGAGTTCGAGAAACGCATGCGCCAGGTGGTGCTGGTGTCGGCCACGCCCGCGGTGTGGGAGCAAAGCCATTCCGGGCAAGTGGTGGAGCAGGTGGTGCGGCCCACGGGCCTGGTGGACCCGCAGGTGGAAGTGCGTCCGGCGACGAGCCAGGTGGACGACGTGATGCAGGAAATCCGCCTGCGGGCGGACAAACACGAACGCGTGCTGATCACCACGCTGACCAAAAAAATGGCCGAGCAGCTCACCGAGTATTTGAGCGACAACGGTGTCAAGGTGCGTTATCTGCACAGCGACATCGACACCGTCGAGCGCGTCGAAATCCTGCGTGACCTGCGCTTGGGCGCCTTCGACGTGCTGGTCGGCATCAACTTGCTGCGCGAGGGCTTGGACATTCCTGAAGTGAGCCTGGTGGCGATTCTGGATGCCGACAAGGAAGGTTTTCTGCGCTCCGAGCGTTCGTTGATCCAGACCATTGGCCGCGCCGCCCGAAATGTGAACGGCCGCGCTATTTTGTATGCCGACCGCGTCACTGATTCGATGCAGCGCGCCATGGGCGAAACCGAAAGGCGCCGCAACAAACAGATCGCCTACAACACCGAACACGGCATCACGCCCAAATCGATTGTGAAGCGCGTGCGCGACCTGATTGACGGCGTCTACAGCGAAAAAGCCGGGCGCGAAATGGAGCGGCTGGAAAACGATGCGATGCAACGGGCCAAAGTCGAAGATATGAGCGAGAAAGACATTGCCCGCGAGATCAAACGACTTGAAAAACTGATGATGGAACACGCCAAAAACCTTGAGTTTGAACGTGCGGCGCAAGTGCGCGACCAACTGGGCATTTTGAAAGAACAGGCCTTTGGCGCGCCCGGGCGGGAGAATGTGGTGGTGTTGTAATGCCTGGGTGGCGATATTCAAAAGTTATAAGAAAAAAGTGAATAAGGCCGTCAAATAATATAGATAGTTTGCTATTAATATTATAGTATTTTGATAGGATACCCGAGCAAATTTGTCGGATATAGGGTATACTTGAACCAATTAGTCAACAAAGGCTCGAACAACAACGGCTCACAAGGCCTTTGCTGGTCACTTAACCAGTTCCTCAATTACCTTCAAGGGGTTCAGTATGCGTCTCACTACCAAAGGCCGTTTTGCCGTCACTGCGATGATTGACCTGGGTCTGCGCCAGAACGGCGGGCCAGTCACATTGGCAGCCATCAGCCAGCGCCAGCAAATTTCATTGTCTTACCTGGAGCAGCTGTTTGGCAAACTGCGCCGCAATGAGCTGGTCGAATCCACCCGCGGCCCGGGCGGCGGTTACACCCTTGGGCGCAAAGCGGCCGAGATTTCCGTCGCCGACATCATCACCTCGGTGGATGAACCGATCGACGCCACCCACTGCGCTGGCAAGGAAAACTGCGCCGGCGACGGCGAGCGCTGCATGACACACGACCTGTGGGCCTCGCTCAACGTGCGCATGGTCGAGTTCTTGTCGTCAGTGACCTTGCAGAAACTGGTCGATGACCAACTCGCCAAAGGTTTGACGGTGGACGCCAAACCGCTGGTGAAAAAGGCGATTTCGGCGATGCCCGTGAGCAAGCCGGTGCGTCTGAACATTCCGAACTCTGTGTTTGCCCTTGGCAACTCATTTGCGAAATCGTGATGGACATGTCCATGTTCACTTTTACGTCCACATTCACGCCCGCGCGCTGCGCGCGCTCGGTCATAGGCTCGGCCAAATTGGGGTCAGAGTCCGATCTACCGAACTCGTCGCTGGCGCGCCTCTTTCCGGTAATCGGAATCTGACCCCAATTTATCCAAGCCTATGACCGAACACTTCCCGATCTACATGGACTACAGCGCCACCAACCCGTGTGACGAGCGCGTGGTCGACGCCATGGTTCCCTGGCTGCGCCAGCATTTTGGCAACCCGGCCTCGCGCAGCCACGCCTGGGGCTGGGAGGCCGAAGCGGCGGTTGAAAAGGCGCGTGAACAGATCGCGGAATTGATTGGCGCCGACCCGCGCGAGATCGTCTGGACGTCGGGCGCGACCGAATCGAACAACCTGGCGCTCAAAGGCGCGGCCAACTTCTACAAAACCAAGGGCAAACACCTCATCACGGTGAAAACCGAGCACAAAGCGGTGCTGGACACCTGCCGCGAGCTGGAACGCCAGGGCTTTGAAGTCACTTACCTTGACGTGCAGGAAGACGGCATGGTGAACCTCGATGTGTTCAAGGCCGCGATCCGGCCCGACACGATTCTGGCCAGCGTGATGTTCGTCAACAACGAAAGCGGCGTGGTGCAGGACATCGCGGCGATTGGCAAGATCTGCCGCGAAAAAGGTGTGATCTTCCATGTGGATGCGGCGCAGGCCACAGGCCGGGTGGACATCGACATGGCCAGTTTGCCCATCGACCTGATGAGCCTGACCTCGCACAAGACCTACGGGCCCAAAGGCATTGGGGCGCTGTTTGTGCGGCGCAAGCCACG
>JANNYX010000388.1:0-4063 GCA_031410295.1 Rhodoferax sp. | reverse complement strand
CTGACCACTTACAGCCTGTTTGCCAGCAGTCCCGAGGCGCAACTGCAACACGGCGAACGTCTGCTGTATACCGTGCCCGCCGTCATCTTTGGCATGTTGCGCTACACCTACCTGGTGCACCGCGGGCGCGGCGAAGACGTCGCCAGCGATCTGTTCCGCGACCCGTGGATCATGACCGCCGGCGTCGTCTGGCTGGTGGTCTTTTTCAGCCCCAAATGGTGATGCGGGCTGCCGTGTTGAACCAGTGGAATTCGCCGGATTGGGGCGGTATTGACTAAGTCTCATTGGCCGATCAAGACCCTGTTGACCGTGCTGGCGGCCAGCATGGTGGCTTATGGGCTGGTGCTGCAACTCTGGGGTGGCGGCGCCGGGGCGCCCCTGGCCGTTTTGTGGTCGGGCAGCGCCCCATTGATTGGCGCCTTGTGTTTCCTGAATTTTGTCCTGCGCGGGCTGCGCTGGCGCCTGTGGATGGCGCACCAAGGCCGCCATTTCCCGCTCCTGGTGGCGCTGCGGCTGTACCTTGCGGGTTATATGTTTACGCCGACACCCGGCAATATCGGCGAAGTATTGCGCGGCGTGATGCTGGCGCGCCAGCCGCTGACCTTGGCGCAAAGCCTGTCGATCTTTGGCGCCGAACGCCTGGCTGACTTTTTCTGCCTGCTGCTCTTGTGCCTGCCGGCGCTGGCCTGGGTGGCAAGGGCCATGGGGATTGACCTGTCACTTTGGGCTTGGGTTGGCATCATTGCACTGGGCCTTGTCGCCGTCACTGCTGTGTGGGTTTTGGCAGCGCCGGCGCGGGACTTTCTGCTTGGCCGCTTCGCCTGGCTCAAGGACGCCTGGACCTGCCTGGCCGTGCGGCCCCTGTTTTGGTTTGCGCTCACCTTCGCGGCCTGGGCCGCCCAAGGCCTTGCCGTCTGGCTGATTTGCCGCCAGCTTGGCCTGGATCTGTCGCCGCTCACCGCCAGCGGTGTGTATGCCGTGGCGATGGTGGCCGGCGCCGTGTCGACTTTGCCGGCCGGGCTGGGTAGCATGGAGGCGACGCAGGCCGGCCTGCTGGCCCTGCACGGCGCTTCAGCCAGCCAGGCCATCGCCATCACCGCGTTGACGCGAATATTCACCTTGTGGCTGGCGGTAGCCACGGGTATGGTGGCGCTGTTTTACAGCGTGACGGTGAGCAAAGACGTCAACTTCACATGAACCCGACGAACACCACTCTGACGGACACGAGCCTTGCGCGCCAGCCCGCAACGAGGCCCATGAACGGCGATCCGGACCAGGCGTTCCTGCTGCGCGGCCTGGTCACCGCTGCCCTGGCGTCGCTGCTGCTGCGCCTGTGGATTGCGGGCACCTTCCCGATCACCGGCGACGAGGCGTTTTTTTACTGGTGGGGCGTTTATCCCGACTGGGGTTATTCCGACCACCCGCCGATGGTCGGCTGGCTGATTGCCCTCATGCGCGCGACATTGGGCGACAGCGTCTGGTCAATCCGCCTGCCGATAGTCCTCTTGCCACTGGCGCTGGGCGGCGCGATCTGGTGGGCGCTCAGGGGCGTGGACAAAGTGCGGGCCGCCTGGGCGGTGCTGTTTTTCTGGCTGGCGCCGATCAATTGGCTCAACACCCTGATCACCACCGACACGCCACTGATCTTCTGGTCGGCCTTGTCCATCGCCGCGCTGATGGTGGCCGAACAGCGCGCGCAATTTGACCGCAAGGCGTTTTTTCTCTACAGCCTGTCGGGCCTGTTTCTGGGCTTGGCGTTCCTGTCCAAATATTTCTCGGTGGTGCTCGGCTTGACCTATCTGATCTACTTCGCCGCCTTTCGCCGCGAGCGCTTTGCGGCGCTGCTGTGGATGGTGGTCTGCGCGCTGCCGGGGCCGGTGATCAACCTCTTTTACAACCTCTCTCACGGCTGGTCGAACATCATGTTCAACCTGTACAACCGCAATGAGGCCGAGCTGTTTGAGCTGCGCAAACCCCTGCTCTACATCGCCATGATGGCCTACCTGATCACACCCGCCCTGCTGTGGCTGGCCTTCAAACAGCGTCGCACCCTGTATGCGGCGGCACGCTCGACGCTGTCCCACCGCCTGCTGGCCTGCCTGGTGCTGGCGCCCTTGGTGTTTTTCCTGCTGTTGTCAGGCAAAAAAGTGATTGGCCTGCATTGGGTGTTGTCGTTTTACCCCTTCGTTTTCGCCTATCTGGCCTTCGCCTTGCCGCTGGACAAACTCAAAACCGGCGCCAAGGGCATCGCCGTGTTTGCCGGTTTGCATGTCCTTTTGGTGGCGGGCCTGTACCTGACCCACCTCGAGACCTGGCGGACCGCGCGGATTTACCCGCAAATCATCCGCAGTTACCAAACCGCCGAGATTCTGAAACAGGTCAGCCGCCCAGGCGTGGTGCTGATGGCCGACGCTTACACCCCGGCCTCGATTTACGGTTTTGAGCGGCGCGACTACATGCCGGTGTGGGGCGTTGGGCGTTTTCAAGCCCGGCAAGACCACATGCTGGTGGATTTTTCGATCTACCAGGGCAAGACCATCCGCATCATCAGCATGGACGCGCCCAAACTTGACGACTACCAGCGCTTCTTTGACACGGTGGCGGTGCTCACCTTCAACCAAAGTGGCGTCGCCTTTTATGCTGTTGAAGGCACGGGCTTCAACTACGAGGCCTATCGCAAAGAGGTTCTGGGCGAAATTCACCGGCGCTTTTACAAGATCCCGCCATCGCTGCCAATGACCGGCTGCCCGTTTTGTGAACGTTTTTGCGGGCAGGTGCGATGCCCGTGAACTCACCTCAAAGCCCGCCCCTGGTCGTCGCTGCCTTTGACTTTGACGGCACCCTGACGCGGCGCGACACGCTCCTGCCCTATCTGATTCGGGCGCTGGGCTGGCCGCAATTTCTGCGCGCTTTATTTCGTGCGTTTCCCGAGCTGGCGGGTTACGCCCTTGGTTTTGTCGCCAATGACGTGGCCAAACAGCAGCTGCTGCGGCTGACGTTCAAAGGCCGCCCGGTGGACGAGGTTGAGAAATGGACTGATCGTTGGGTTCAAGAAGAACTACCCGCGCGGCTTCGGGCCTGGGGCATGGTGCAACTCGCCTGGCACCAAAAGGAACGCCACTATTGCGTGTTGGTGAGCGCCTCGCCCGACATTTACCTCAAACGAGTGGCCCAAAAACTCGGGTTTGACGCCCTGATTTGCACTGAAATGGAGGTTCTGGACGAAAAATTCACGGGCGAAATGCGCAGCCCCAACTGTTATGGCGAACAAAAGGCGATTCGCCTGCGGCAACACCTGGCGCAAAAATTCGGCGCCGCCGCTGCGGAAGACGCCGTCATCCACGCCTACGGCGACAGCGATGGCGATGTGGCCCTGCTAAAAATGGCCGACCACGCCTGGTACCGCTCAAAGCCTTGGCTTCAGAAGCCGGACGCTTGAATCACCACCTGGTTCGTCACCTGAATCGGTGCTTGAAGCGGCCCGCCGCCAGTTCAGGACTGCTGCAAAAACATCCGGTACACCGGGTTGTGCGTCTCTTCCACCCACGGGTAAGCCAGCGTCTGCAAAAACGCGGCAAAGGCCTGGTTGTCAGCTTTGGGAACCTGCAGGCCGACCAGGATGCGCCCGTAATCCGCACCCTGGTTGCGGTAATGGAACAAGCTGATGTTCCAGCCCGGGCGCATCAGGCTCAGGAATTTCATCAGCGCGCCTGGGCGCTCGGGGAACACAAAACGCATCAGCCGCTCATCCTTCGAGAGCTGCGAATGCCCTCCCACCATATGGCGGATATGCTCCTTGGCCAGTTCGTCATGGGTCAGGTCAAGCGTTTCAAAGCCGTGTTTGCCGAAGTTGGCGGCGATCTTCACCGACTCGCCTTTGCCGTGTGTCGTGAGGCCGACAAACACGTGCGCGCGGGCGCTGTCGCTGATGCGGTAATTGAATTCGGTCACCGAACGCGCCGCGCCCGGCAGCGCGCCAATCAGCTCACAAAAACGCTTGAAACTGCCGCGCTCCTCAGGAATCGTCACCGCCAACAGGGCCTCGCGCTCTTCGCCCACCTCG
>JANNYX010000387.1:0-3197 GCA_031410295.1 Rhodoferax sp. | reverse complement strand
CAATGTTGAAATCACCGCTGCTGCCCCGTTTCAACAGCGGCAAACCGCGCAAGGCGACTTGTTGGTGGGTGCCGACGGGCTTTGGAGCAGTGTGCGCCAACAACTGCTTGGCGACGGCGCGCCGCAGTCGACCAGCCACGTGGCAATGCGCGCCATGATTGCGCAAAAAGACCTGCCGCCAGCCCTGCGCTCGAATGACATCACGGTGTGGCTCGGTGCGAAGTTGCATGTCGTCCACTACCCTATACGCGGCGGCGAGTGGCTCAACCTGGTGTTGATTCGGGGAGGCATGCTGGCGGGCGCCGCCGACGGGTGGAACCAGGGCGTACATGACAAAACCCTGCTAATGCCGACGAATATAAACAATAGTTTGCTACAAAATTTATTGCAAGCAGTGGACCATTGGCAGACCTGGTCGCTGTACCTGCGCGCGCCCATGCACGGCGCGCGTCAACATGCGCAAGGCCGCGTGGCGCTCTTGGGTGATGCTGCGCACCCGATGTTGCCCTACCTGGCGCAGGGCGCAGGCATGGCGATTGAAGATGCGGCCGAGTTGAGCCGATGCTTGCCGATCGACGCTTCAGCAGCCGTTGGCGTGACGGCTGCTTTGCAGCGTTACGCCCAAGCCCGCTGGCAACGCAACGCGCGCGTGCAGGCGAGGGCGATACGAAACGGAAGAATCTTCCATGCCAGCGGCCTGACGCGCTGGGGTCGTGATGTGGCGATGAAAATATTGGGCGAACGACTGCTGGATCTGCCCTGGCTGTATCGGGCCTGATTCAGCAATACGCCACGCCCTGCGTGTTCAGGTAAAGCGAATACAGCGAAGTCGTCGCCGCCATAAAGAGTCGATTGCGGTGCACGCCACCGAAACAGACGTTGGCACAGCGCTCGGGCAGGTCGATGCGGCCGATCAATTTGCCCGCCGGGTTGAAGATGTGCACGCCGTCCAGCCCGGCTTCGCCCATGCCCCAGCCGCACCACAGGTTGCCGTCCACGTCGAGGCGAAAACCGTCGGGGGTGCCCCGGGGGCCGGCGTCGATGAACACGCGGCGGTTGGTCAGCGCCTTGTCACCGACCTGCCCGGGCACACAGTCAAAAGCCAGAATTTTGCGCGGCACGGCGCGTGATTCCACGACATACAAAATTGACTCGTCGGGCGAGAATGCCAAACCGTTGGGTTGGTTGACGCCTTCCGCGACGACGCTCATCGAACCGTCGGCGTCGATGCGGTAAACGTGGGTGGGCAATTGCGGCTCGTCTTTTTCGCCCTCGTAAAACCCAAGAATGCCAAAAGACGGATCAGTGAACCAGACCGAGCCGTCGGACTTCACCACGATGTCGTTCGGCGAGTTCAAGCGTTTGCCCTGGAACGAATCGGCCAGCACGGTGATGCGGCCGTCGTTCTCGGTGCGCGTGACGCGCCGGGCCAGATGCTCGCAGGTGAGCAGGCGCCCCTGGCGGTCACGCGTGTTGCCATTGCCCATATTGGAGGGTTTGCGAAAGGGTGACGTGATGCCCGTTTCTTCGTCCCATTTGTACATCACGTTACCGGGCACGTCGCTCCACACCAGCTGCCGCGTGTCGCCCATCCAGACTGGGCCCTCCGACCAGCGCAGCCCAGTGGCCAGACGCTCCACCTTGGCCAGCGCCAGGCGGTATTTGTCAAAGGACGGGTCGAGCGTGACGATGGCGGGGTCAGGGACCCGGGGGGAGGGGATGAAGTCGGTCATGGAAAATTCCTGGGAATTCCTGGGCTAAGCCGGCAAAATGAACTCTGGAGAGTCTACTTGGCCTTTGCCGCCGTGCCGCTCAACGCAGCTGGCCCAACGGGTTGTCGCGTTGTCCGACGTCCTGCCCATCCCAGCGCCCGCCCAGGTTTTTCAGCAGTTGCGCCGTCGCGTTCAACCGCCGGTTGCGCAAATCCAGCAAACTGCGTTCGGACGAAAGGGCGGTCGCTTGCGCGGTCACCACATTCAAATAACTCACGATGCCCGCCTTGTACTGGTTGTCGGCAATCTCCAGGTTGCGCTGGGCGGCTTTGAGGGCGTCGGTTTGCAACACGATCTGTTCCTCCAGGCTGGCCGCGGCGACCAGGTTGTCTTCGACCTCCTGGAAGGCGGCAAGCACAGTCTGGCGGTAGTTGGCAGCGGCTTGTTCGACACTGGCTTTGGCTGAGTCGACTCCGGACTGGCGTGCACCGCCATCGAACAGGCTCAGCGCAAGTGCTGGCCCGAACGACCAGAAAAGGTTCGGCGCGCTGATGAGTTCGAGCAAGTCCGATCCGCGAAAACCGGCCGACCCGGACAGCGTGATCGCCGGGAAAAACGCATTTTGCGCAACGCCAATCTGCGCATTGGCGGCGGCCACCCTGCGCTCGGAAGCGGCAATATCTGGCCTGCGCTGCAGCAACTGCGCCGGCAGCTGAATGGGCGCCTTGGGAAGTTGTGGCAGCTCAGCCGTTGGTTTCAAATCGAAGGCTGCAGGTGTTTTGCCAAGCAGGATGGCCATGGCATGTTCAAGCTGTGCGCGGCTGGCTTTGGACTCGATCAATTGCGCCTGCGTGGTGCGCAATTGGGTGGTCGCCTGCACCACGTCGGCGGCCGAGACGACACCGGCGCTGTAGCGGTTGATGGTCAAGTCAAGCGAGCGCTGGAAGGCGACAACTGAACGCTCGAGCAAATTGGCTTGGACCTCCGCGCTGCGCAACGCGAAATAATTTTGCACAAGCAGGGCCTGCACCGACAGCCGCGCAGCGGCCAGGTCGGCGCTGCTGGCTTGCAGGCGCGCTTCTGCGCCGCTCACGGCAGTGGCCACGCGGCCCCACAGGTCCAGCTCCCAACTGGCGCTAGCGGCTATGGAGTTGGATGTTGCGGGCGTGGCGCCGGCTGAGTTCACACCGTAGCTGATGCCGCTGCTGACGCCCAGCACCGGGCTGCCGCCGGCGCGGGTGTTGTTGAGCGCGGCGCGGGCCACCTGCACCTGCGCGGCGCTGGCCTTGAGGTTTTCATTGCCGATGGTGACCTGCGCTTGAAGATCGTTCAACACCGGGTCGTTGAACAACTGCCACCATTGGTCGGACACCTCGAACGTGCCATTGCCCGCGGCTTTCCACAGGGCGGATTCCTTGAATTCAGCAGGCGCCGTGACAGCAGGTTTCTCATACACGGGCGCTGTGCGCAGGCGCCCAGCAGCAG
>JANNYX010000386.1:0-6520 GCA_031410295.1 Rhodoferax sp. | reverse complement strand
GGCGGCGGCGACCCCACCGGCGGTGGTGAACCGCCTGTTTGAAGCGACCCAGCAGGCTCTGCAACAGCCCAGTGTCAAGGCCGCGCTGGCGCGCGAGGGCACGGAAGTGTCCCTTTCGGCGTCACCCGAAGGTTTTTCGGCATTTCTTGCCGACGACGCGAAGTTCTGGGTGAAACTGGTCAGGGACGCCGAGGTGAAAACGGACTGACGGCTGCGCCGCCGTTTCTCGCCTATTGTTTGGAAGGGAAATTTTGTGAGCTCCCCGGCCGCTTCGGTCTACAGTTTTCTGGGGTCCACGCCCGTGGTTCTGGACTCGCCGCACAGCGGCGTGGATTACCCGGCAGACTTCAACTTTGTCACGCCCCTGGCCGTGTTGCGCCGCGCTGAAGACACCCACGTCGAGAAGCTCTATGACTTTGCCGCCGAACTGGGCGTGGGCTGGGTCGAGGCGCGCTTCCCGCGCAGTTACCTCGATGTCAACCGCCATCCGTGCGAGCTGGACGTATCCATGATTGACGGCGAATGGCCTGCGGAGCTTGCCTCAAGCGGCGCATTCCTTGCCAAAACCAAAATCGGGAAGGGCGTGATCTGGCGCACCACAGACGACGGCCTGCCCATCTACGACCGCCAGCTCAGCGTGGCCGAAGTAGAGGCCCGCCTGCGCCATTGCTGGCAGCCCTACCACGATGCAGTGGCCCAGGCCATCAACGCCGCGCACCGCCGGCACGGCTACAGCATCCACCTCAATTGCCATTCCATGCCGGCTGTGGCGGCTGCCTATGCGACCGACTTCCCGGGTCTGGTGCATGCAGATTTTGTGATTGGCGACCGCGACGGCGCCACGGCTGCGGTGGCGCTGTCCAGGCTGATTTGCAGGCATCTGGAAAGTTTGGGTTACAGCGTCTCGTACAACCATCCGTACAAAGGGGTGGAGCTGGTGCGGCGTTACGCCGACGTGCCACACCATCGCCACAGCGTTCAGGTGGAGATCAACCGCAAGTTGTACATGAATGAAGAGACCCGCGCGTTGTCCGGCCAGCATGTGGCATTGCAACGCGATTTGCGCTCCATGGTGGAAATGTTGTTGAAGACTGATCCAAGAGCTTTGTAGCCGGTGAAGCACGCTTTGGGCGCGACGGAGAATCAGGCCGACCAGGTCGACCGTGACAACAACACGCGTGGTGTTGAACACGTCGATTGTGTGGTGGTGGGCGCCGGTGTGGTGGGCCTGGCCGTGGCGCGTGCGCTGGCATTGGCCGGGCGCGAAGTGCTGGTGCTGGAGGCGGCGCAAGGCATTGGCACGGGCACCAGTTCGCGCAACAGCGAAGTGATCCACGCCGGCATTTATTACACAACAGGCTCCCTCAAGGCACAACTGTGTGTGCAGGGCAAACAGATGTTGTATGCCTATTGCCAGGAGCGTGGCATTGGCTACCGGCGCTGCGGCAAATTGCTGGTGGCAACCTCCCTGGACCAACTGCCGCAACTGGCGGGCATCATCGACAAGGCCCGCGCGAATGGCGTCAGTGGTGTCGACGACCTGGTGCGATTGAGCGCACAGGAGGCGCGCGCGATGGAGCCGCAGCTCGAATGTGTCGCGGCGATCCATTCACCGTCAACCGGCATTGTCGACAGCCATGCCTTCATGCTGTCGCTGCAAGCTGACCTGGAGCATGCGGGCGGCATGGTGGTGCTCAACACCTCGACGGTCCCGGTGAAATTCGATGCCGAGGGCATTGAATTGGCAACTCTGGACGGCACCCGCCTGCGCGCAAAAAGCGTCGTCAACGCGGCGGGCTTGCACGCCGTGGCCTGGGCGCGGCAACTGGCGGGCCTCAAGCCAGGGTGCCTGCCGCCCGCGTATTTTTGCAAAGGCAATTATTTCCTGCTGACCGGCCGCTCGCCCTTTAGCCGCCTGATTTACCCCGTGCCCCAAGCCGCTGGCCTGGGTGTTCACCTGACGCTGGACCTGGGCGGCCAGGCCAAGTTCGGGCCAGATGTCGAGTGGACCGATTCGCCCGATGACCTGGTGGTGAACGCGGCCCGTGGCGACGCGTTTTACGCTGAAGTGCGCAAGTACTGGCCAGCCTTGCCAGACGGCGCGCTGGCGCCCGGTTACGCCGGCATGCGGCCCAAAATCAATGCGCCCCACGCGCCGGCGGCCGACTTCATGATTCAGGGCCCGCTTGAACACGGTATACCCGGCCTGGTCAATTTATTCGGCATTGAATCACCGGGTTTGACCAGTGCATTGGCGATCGCCGACCATGTGCTGGCATTGCTTGGATAAAAGGATTGGGTTTAATGCCGTAAATATGTATACCAATTAAATATTGTAAATATTTATGGTATTAAGGCCGTCTAATAATATACATTGTTTGCTACTATTAATATAGTATAAATGAAATATAAAAGTTAATAAAAATATATATAATACATATTTAACGTAATTTATGACGTCTGAAATATGCCTGCAACATGTCTGCAACATGCCCGCATTTCGCCTGCGTAACGACTGCTGCGCAAGCTTTTCGCGCCTCGCACATTCGCTTGACTCTTCGGGCAAGACCGCGCTGCGCCGCGCCATTCACGTCAGCAGATACTCCACGGTTTCCAAAACGAACTGCGGGGCTTTGGCGTCCAGGTTCAAGCAATAAAAGTTGACAGCCAGATTCCACTGGTCGTTGGGCAACGGGCTCACGTGGATGTCTGCAAAACCCATGCCTTCGCAGGCGGCGGCTTTGACACTGACCACTGCGCCACCCCCCAGGTCAATCCATTCCTGGGGCAGTACGTCAGAGGCCTTGGTGTTGGCGCCTGGCAGCGGTGCGTACAGCGGCGGCGTGACGATGGCATAGGCTTTCAGCTCGCCGTAAATTTCTCCCCGGGTATTTTCAAATGCCAGCTCGGCCCGCGCGCTGCAGTGGTAGTCGCCAGCGAGAAACACCACATTCTTCACCTGGTGCTGCCGAACCATGTTCAACACGCGCCGACGTTGATCCACCGCCATTTGCCACGATTCGGCCATCGGGTTCGACAGATCCCCCGGCAGTTGCAAAGCGCGCAAACCCGGCGCCAACACCGCGCCACAGACGATGAATTTGGGTTTGACGCTGCCGTGGCCTTGGCCCATCAACCAAACTTCGAGCTCGGCCAGTTGGTCCTCGGCCACGATCCTTGGTGTAAAACCGGCCTGCGTATCAAAGCGTCTGCGCTGCGTGCGCGTGTCCAGTACAAAGAAGGGAATGCCGCGTTCGGCAAACTGGTAGTTGAAGCCGCGCGCGTTCACGTTGCGAGGTGAGTGGACGTATTGGTAGGCCTTGAACGTCGCCCAGGCGGCCGCATGAAGCCGGAAGGCGGAGTCTTTTTTAATCGGGTCTTCGGAGTCGCGGTCGTCCTGGCTCCAGTTGTCGCCCAGTTCGTGGTCGTCGATCACCATGTAGGTGGGCAATTGTGAGGTGACGCCGTTGAAGCCGCGGGTGTTGAACGCATGGCGGTTGCGCAGGGCGACTTTTTCAATCGGCGAGGGGCTGTCCAGCAGGTTGGCGGTGGCGTCGGCATAGATCTGGTCACCCAGCATGAGCATGAAATCCCGGTGGCTGGCGCGGTCGCTTTTCAGCAGCCCGCAGATGCGGTCAAAACTCGCGTCCGCGCGTTTGTCTTCAAAGCCAAGGCCGGGGTGACGACAACAGGCAGCCAGGAAGCGCAAACCAGTCCAGGCGCTGGTTTTGGGGTTTTGCAGCAACGCGGCGGGAACCTTTGCCAAGTACAGGCTGGTTTTTGACTCTTGCGGCAAAGCCGCAGGATTCTTTGCCACATCAGAAAGTACATCGCGCGGTGGCGGCAGTTTGCGCGATTTACGGGAAGGTGTTGCGGGTTTGCCGCGCAGGGCCTCGTTGCGCGCGATCCGTTCTTTTTCGGCAAGCGTTGCGATCAGTGTCTCGGCAATGCTCTGGCCAATGTCCGCGATGGAAACAATTTGCTCAGGTTGTGACCGCAGGTCTTGCGCTGCGAGGGCGTCGACCTTCAACCTGGCTTGGTGCAGCGCCAAAGGCGTCGAACCCACGCCGGCGGCCCGCAATGGTGTTGGGGCAGTCGTTCGCGCGGGGCCCAATTCCAGACCGGGCGCAGGGTGAATTATTCCCCTGGTCACGACACCGCCCATAGGGTGATTTCCAAGGCCGGGCAATTGCCCGGGCCTCTTGATGGCGTTCCTGAGTTCTTCAGGTGTGATCGGCTTTGCAATCGGGCTTGGGCTGCCAATTGGGTTGGGGCCAGAGCCGGTCGCAGGAGGTGACTTAACCGGGGAGCCAGTTGCCGCGGTGTTGTACTTGAACTCATGCACACTGAACATGTCCACCGTGTAGTCCGCGGGTGCCCAGTCCAGCGGCAACTCCAGGTCGGCTAAGGCGAAGGCCAGTCTTGCCGACCTGGCCGTCGAATCCGTAATTTGGCGAAAACCACCCAATGGCATGCGCTGCACTTCCCACAGTTGCGCTTTGACGAAATCAGCGCCGCGGCGCAACACCGTCAGGGCATATCTGGCTTCGTCAGATTCGGTGTCATCAACTTCGATCCACAACCTGAGCAAGCGCCGGGCGCGGCCCGGTTGGTCTTCGCAGATGCGCGACCAGCCCATCAGCGGGCCGGCCAGCGGCGCCTTGGCTTCCGAGCGGGTTTCACGGTTGAATTTGCCGGCAAGGTCTTCAACCCATTTCGGGAAATGACCTCCCAGTGTCCACGCCCTGTCATAAAACTCCTTCAGAGGCTGCAAAATTTGCGCCTGCATTTTTTTTCCGCAACCGATGGTGCAGTCAAAGTGGGCGTAGTCATCCGCGATGATGAGCGCATAGGGCGATTCACCTGGTCCTGTTTTCGCCATTGGTGACAGGTCAAAATTGACGCGGCACAACTGGTCAAACGTTCGGCGGGCAGACTCCACGTCCAGCACGACATTTTGGGCGCCATGCAGGATCGCCACCGGCATGCGCAGGTAATTGGCGATGTTCTCGTCAGTCACATAGATGTTTTGGCCATCGGCGTTCACCAGGCGTTCGTTCTCCAGGCAACGGCCGCAATGCACCAAGAGGCTGGTGTTTGCACGGCCAAAATAGACTGCCAATTTATCGTGTGTTTCCTCCTTGATCATGTCGTGTTTCAACAGGCGCGAGATCACGCCTGTCATGCGTTTGCAGGTACAGATGCCGGGGCGGGCGATGTAGCGCCCGTTCTCGTGCGGGCAACGCTCCTGTTCGTTGGTCACGGGCAGGCTGGCGAAGAGGCGGTCGATCAGCGCCTCGGAAGCGGTCGGTTTGCGCTCCGCGGCAGAGAGGCGGAAGTACGCAATGCCCAGCGCATCGCGGGCGATGCCGCCGATCTGGATGCGCTCCTGGGCGGTTTCGCTTCCGACACAAAAGGCCTGCATTTGCGAGAAGGTGACGCCGGCAATTTTTCCGATGGCGCTGTCGTGTTGCAAAAAGCCGCCCAGGATCGACATGCCCAGGGAGGCAGAACCCACGCAGTGCGCAAAGGCGTAGATTTGCAGCTTGTCATCGTCGCGGACCTTATTTGCCGCAGTCAACTCTTTGTGCAAGGTTTCGATGATCCGATCGACGGCCCTCGGAATATCAAACTCGGCGATTTGGTCCATAGTGCTGGGTTGTTTGGACGCCTCCAGGATGGCGCTGGTGCGGTAGTCAAACAGCCAGACGTCAAAGCCCTGTTCGTAGAAAAACTCGGCCAGGCCCGGTTCATCGACGTTGGCGTTCTCTTTCTTGCCCGGGCGCGATGGCCAGCGCTTGTGCTCCTGCGGTACAAAACTCAAGGTCGATTGGGCAAAACCGTTGATCATCAGGATCGATTTAACTTGCACAATGCGCGCGCTGCCTTTGTCATCCCCAGCCAAGCGAGGTTTGATGTCCAGGTCAATATTTTTATAGCGGGTGAGCTTCAGCTTGACTTTCCCTTCATTTTTGCGATTGCTTGATATTGGAACTTCAAGGTCAATCGAAGGCTCAGGCTTGACATATGTCAAAGTGAACTGGTTTTTTGCATAGATGCGCAGTGGTGGAAAGACCGGCCACGGCGTCGTGGTTTCGACGTTAGATTCGGGCACTTTGCGAATGCCATCACAACCGGCTTTATTGAGTTCAACAGGAATGGTTTCTGGATAATCCGGCAGCCGGAAATCCCACAGCCGGGTCTTGATCATCAAGCGGCCAAACCACAGCGGGTAACCCGCCAGCGCCAACAAGGCGTTGGGCGTGTCGCGTTGTAAACCGAGTTGCGGCGCATGCATTTTGGTCATGTCCAGCAGATCGAGGTTCAGCTCGCCGCTTCCTACGACCAGGCCGCGCGCGTCTTCAAGATCAACCTTCAATCTGCCCAGGGCTTCCCAGATATTTGCACGATCCAGATAACCACCCCAGGAAAACAGTTTGCGAAGAATGGCCCGCCAGGACGCTGGGTAACCCACCGACTTTTTGCCATGCAGGAGGAAGCTGGTGGTGGCCTGCGCGCC
>JANNYX010000385.1:0-6254 GCA_031410295.1 Rhodoferax sp. | reverse complement strand
CACATGATGTACGAGAGGATCGCGCCGGATGAGCCAACCAGTGAACCGGCGACGATCAGCATGGCGTTGTTGAGGCTGAACCCAATGCCCGCCGCCGCCCAGCCGCTGTAGCTGTTGAGCATGGAGACCACCACCGGCATGTCGGCGCCGCCAATCGGAATGATGATGAGCACACCCATCACAAACGCCAGGGCCGTGGCGATGGCGAAATAAGCCGGATCGCCGTTCCAGGTGAAGAGCGCAATGTTGAGCAATAAAATCAGCCCGAGCACTAGGTTCAACTTGTGTTGCCCGGCAAACTGCACCGGCGCACCGCGGAACAGGCGAAATTTGTAGGTGCCCGACAACTTGCCAAAAGCAATCACCGAGCCGCTGAAGGTGACAGCGCCAATCGCCGACCCGAGCGCCAGCTCCAGCCGGTTGCCCGCCGGAATCGCCGCGCCTTTGGCGACGATCTGGAAGGCCCAGGGCTCAACTACGGCGGCAATGGCGATGAATACTGCCGAGAGGCCAATCATGCTGTGGAAAAACGCCACCAGCTCGGGCATCTTGGTCATCTCAACGGTTTTGGCGCGGTAAGCGCCGTAACCGCCTCCGACCACCAGACCGAGCAGCACCCAGGCCATGCCCTCGGCCTTGCCGCCCGAGATCTGAACGATCAAGGCAGCGGTCGTCAACGCGGCGATCGCCATGCCGATCATGCCGAACAGGTTGCCGCGAATCGACGTGGTCGGGTGCGACAGGCCCTTCAAGGCCTGGATGAAACAGACGCTGGCGATCAGGTACAGCAGGGTGACAAGGCTCATGCTCATTTTGAAGCTCCCTTATCAGCCGGCGCGGGCAATTTCTTGTCCTTCTTCTTGAACATCTCCAACATTCGCCGCGTCACCAGAAACCCGCCAAAAATATTTACCGCCGCCAGCGCCACAGCGAGCACGCCCATCGACTTGCCCAGCGTGGTTTCTGTGAGCGCTGCGGCCAGCATGGCGCCCACGATAACGATGGCCGAGATGGCGTTGGTCACCGCCATCAGTGGCGTGTGCAGAGCCGGGGTGACCGTCCACACCACGTGGTAACCCACGTAGATGGCCAGTACGAAGATGATCAGGTTGGTGATGGTGGGAGACACGAGTTCCATGGTTTTTCCTAGGTTGGCAACGACAGATGACTTCGCCTTCGGCTTCAATGACAGATGAAGTAGTTGCCATCTGCCATCTGCCATCTGTCATCTGTCATCTGTCATCTGTCATTAAAGTTGCTCAGCAACAAAGCCATCTGTCATTTTCTTTTGACTTCGCCGCCCTGCGCCATCAAACAGGCCACGACGATGTCATCTTCCATATCGACATGCAGCGCGCCTTCCTTGTTGATGATAAGTTTGAGGAAGTCGATCACGTTGCGGGCGTAGAGCGCCGAGGCGTCTGCCGCCACCAGCGCGGCCAGGTTGGTCTCGCCGATCAGGGTCACGCCGTGTTTCACCACAGTTTTATCGGCTTCGGAGATCGGGCAATTGCCTCCGCCGTTCGGGCCTTTTCCGGCGGCGATGTCGACAATCACCGAGCCGGGTTTCATGGACTTCACCATGTCTTCTGTGATCAGCGTCGGCGCGGCACGGCCGGGGATCAGCGCGGTGGAGATCACGATGTCGGCCAGCGCCACACGTTTGGCCACCTCGACCTGCTGGCGCGCGAGCCACGAGGGCGGCATCGGTTTGGCGTAGCCGCCGACACCCACCGCCGCTTCTTTTTCTTCCGGCGTGTCGTAGGAGACTTCGATGAACTTGCCGCCGAGCGACTCGATCTGCTCTTTCACGCTGGGGCGCACGTCGCTGGCTTCGATCACGGCGCCCAGGCGTTTGGCGGTGGCAATCGCTTGCAAACCGGCCACACCCACACCCAGAATCACCACGCGTGCGGCCTTGACCGTGCCCGCCGCCGTCATCAACATCGGGAAGAAGCGTTGGTATTTGTCCGCCGCCATCATCACAGCTTTGTAGCCAGCGATGTTGGCTTGAGAGGAGAGCACGTCCATGCTTTGGGCGCGGGTGGTGCGCGGCGCCGCTTCGAGCGCGTAAGCCGTCAGGCCCGCTGCTGCGAGTTTTTGCAGACCTGCCGCGTCAAAGGGGTTGAGCATGCCGACCAGCGTGGCGCCGGGTTTCATCGATGCGCATTCCGCGTCGGAGGGGCTGCGCACTTTGAGGACCAGCTCGCAAGACAGAGCGCCTGCGGCGTCGGTAATTTCGCCACCTGCGGCCAGGTAGGCTTCATCGGTCACGCTGGCGGCTAGGCCCGCGCCGGACTGCACCCGCAGCGTGTGGCCCAGGGCTTTGAGTTTTTTGACCGTCTCGGGCGTGGCCGCAACGCGGGTTTCGCCCGCAGCGGTTTCTGCGGGTATGCCAATCAGCATGGTGGGCTCCTCAACTAATTTTGCTTGTTGTGCGCAAGCTTACCCGAGTTTTCCGCCAACACCAGCCGGCGCGCGCTGTGCATAATTTGGGCATGACCCGCCGATGGACGCCCAGTGTGACCGTTGCCGCCATCATTGAGCGCGCAGGCCGGTTCATGCTGGTGGAAGAACACACGCCAGAGGGGCTGAAGCTCAACAACCCGGCCGGCCACCTGGAACCGGGTGAGTCGCTCATCGACGCCTGTGCCCGCGAGGCGCTGGAGGAAACCACGCACAGCTTCAGGCCGACGGCGCTGGTGGGCATCTACATGTCCCGCATGCAACGCGCCGCCACTGCCGAAGACGTGACCTACCTGCGCTTCGCTTTTTGTGGTGATTTGGGTGGAGTGAAAATTGGCGCGCGTCTGGACCAAGCCATCGTGCGCACCCTGTGGATGACGTCCGATGAAATCCGCGCCTCGGTGGCGCGCCACCGCAGCCCGCTATTGTTGCGGTGCACGGAAGATTACCTGAAGGGGCAACGCCTGGCGCTGCCGCTGCTTTATACAGATCCCTCGGTGTTGCTATAATCTAGATAGCACAGTATCGTTATTCCTTGACGGCCTTAACCCGTTTTCTTCACATGCTTTCAAATTCATTGTCCGACTGGATCGGAAAAACCGAAACGCTGGCCGATGTCGCCACCGCCACACCTTTTGCCGCCCTGGCGGCCACGTTGGACTGGCCCGGTTCAGGCGGCGTGGCACGCCCCGCCAACGGCACCGTGCTGCCTTACCTGTGGCACTGGCTGTATTTTTTGCCGATCGCGGCGCAGTCGGAAATCGGCGCAGACGGCCACCCGAAACGCGGCGGCTTTTTGCCACCCGTGCCGCTGCCTCGGCGCATGTGGGCCGGCAGCGAATTTGAATTCCACGAGCCGCTGCTGATTGGCGATGCGCTTACCCGCACTTCCACCATCGAAGACGTGAAAGAAAAATCCGGCCGCAGCGGCAGCCTGATTTTTGTGCGCGTGCGCCACGACATCCGCCGCAACGGCGAATCAACCGTGGCGCTGAAGGAGCACCACAACATCGTTTACCGCGCGGCGGCGTCGCCGGATGACGTGGCGCCGCCGCCCGTAGCCGCGCCTGCAGCCTGCGCGTGGGAGCGCCGCATCGTGCCCGACGAAGTGTTGCTGTTTCGTTATTCCGCCCTCACCTTCAACGGCCACCGCATCCACTACGACCGCCAGTACGTCACCCAGGTCGAAGGTTACCCCGGCCTGATCGTGCATGGCCCCTTGATCGCCACGTTGCTGATGGACCTGCTGCGGCGGAATTCGCCGGATGCGCAGGTGCTGAAGTTCGAATTCAAGGCCGTGCGACCCACCTTCGACACCAACCCGTTTTCGGTGCACGGTCTGCCTTCGGCTGACGGCAAAACCGTGCGCCTTTGGGGCCGCGACCATGAAGGCTGGCTCACGATGGACGCAGTTGCCACGTTGACCTGATTCTTCCCAATTCAGCGCGATATGTCGTTGCGCCGTCTTGCCGTGCTGAAGCACTGTCAGCGTTGGCGCGCCTAATCTCGCGCTGAATTGGAAAGAATTAAAAGGAACCTTATGCCTTCTACGATTATTGACAGCAAAATCTTCGGCGACATTTTCAGCGATGCCGCCATGCGAAGGATCTGGTCCGACGAAAACCGCACCGCCAAATATCTCGACATCGAACGCGCGCTGGCCAAGGTGCAAGGTCAGTTGGGCATCATCCCCGCTGACGCCGCCGCCGAAATTGTGAAGAACTGCGAGCTCAGCACCGTGGATTGGGCCAAGCTCAAGGCCAAGACCGAGCAGATTGGCTACCCCATCATCGCCGTGGTGAACCACATCAACGCCAGTTGCAAAGACGGCCTGGGCGAATATTGCCACTGGGGCGCAACCACGCAGGACATCACCGACACGGCAGCCGTGCTGCAGATCCGCGAAGGCCTGGCCTTGATCGAGCAGGATTTGAAAGACATCTCCGCCGCGCTGGCCAAGCTCGCCAAAGACCACCGCGACACGCCCATCATCGGCCGCAGCAACCTGCAGCAGGCCACGCCCATCACCTTTGGCTACAAGATGGCCAGCATCCTGGCGGGCATCGAGCGGCACCATGAGCGCCTTGCGCAACTCAAACCCCGCGTGCTGGTGGGTGAGTTTGGCGGGGCATCGGGCACCTTGTCCTCATTGGAAAACGGCGCGATGGAAACCCAGGCCGCCCTGATGAAAGAGCTGGGTCTGGGCCAGCCGCTCATCAGTTGGCACACCGTGCGCGACAACTTTGCCGAAGTTGGCGCTTTCCTCGGCATCGTCGGCGGTTCGCTCGGCAAGATCGCGATGGACGTGAAGCTGCTGATGCAAACCGAAGTAGCCGAAGTGTTCGAGCCCTTCGCGCCGGGCCGTGGCTCGTCCAGCACCATGCCGCAAAAGCGCAACCCGATATCGTGCCTGTACATCCACGCCAACATCTCCGTGGTGCGCCAGCTCGCCGCCTCGCTGATGGACGCCATGGTGGCCGACCACGAACGCAGCACCGGCCCGTGGGAAATTGAGTGGGTGGCGTTGCCCGAAATTTTCTGCCTGATGTCCGGCGCGCTGAAACAAACCAAATTCATCCTGCAAGGCTTGGAAGTGGACGCCGCGCAGATGCGCAAAAACATCGACATGACGCACGGCCTGGTGATGAGTGAAGCCGTGATGATGGGCCTGGGGCCTTACCTGGGCCGCGATTACGCGCACGATCTGGTGTATGACATTTGCCGCGAGGCCTTGAAACAGAAGCGCCCCTTGATCGACCTGTTGGCCGAGCACCCTGAGATCAACAAACACGTGACGCGTGGGCAGTTGGAGAGCCTCTGCGACCCGATGAACAACCTGGGTCAGGCGGGGGTGATGGTGGATCGGGTTTTGGGGGCGTTGCGACCCTGAAACCCAGTCCCACGCTCGGCCTGAACTTATCGAAGGCTGTTTCCTGCAACTCTGTCTTTTCCACATAGGTACAAAGATTCGGATAGCTCGATCAGCTTAACGTCAAGGCGAACGCAATCACGGGAACCCATGCCTCAGAAATTGACAGCTTGCGCCAAGAGTGGGATACTGACGCCTAGGCTTTTGACAGGAGCCCGCCGTCCGTTTTAGCAAAGTCCTAGACCTGCCATAGCATCTCGATAAACCAAGCATGTAATTCTTGGGGTTCGACTCGGTAACGGATGACGCGTCATATGACCCCATGGAGAATTGCCATGACTGGTCACCATCAGAAGCTTCCTTTGCAGGAAGAAATCAAGCGAAGCGCTAGGGTTTTTAAGAGAACACTGAACCTTAGTCATGCGACGGCCTTGGATAAGGCCTCGGTCGAAAACGGTTTTCAAAACTATCAACATGCCTACAAAGCTGAATTCTTAGCGCCGTCAGCGCTGAAGAAATCCCAGGGCGTACCGCCTGGATTCGAGATCAGTATCAGCGTGTATTGGGCAGACAGAAAGTTAGGCCTACGCGGTAAAGAGACTCTGCGGATTTATTTGACCAAGCCATTGTCAGAAATCACGACTCTGGACAAGTTCAAGTTACTTCGGGGACTGGCAAACTCTACGAGGTTAGGCGAATCAAGCTTCCAACGGGACTTCGTAACGCACAGTCAAGCGGACGCCAGAAATGAGCTATATCTTGCTTCCCGCACTCTTGCGTTCATGGATGCAACTGAATTGCAGCCATCGAACGGTTGGACACGAGCCTATCCACTTGGGCAGACAACAATTCCTGGCCAAGACCACGCCAGAAATTGGTTTGACCCAAAGACACGCCGGTACTTGATCTGCGACGAACC
>JANNYX010000384.1:0-3750 GCA_031410295.1 Rhodoferax sp. | reverse complement strand
CGCGGCAGACGCCCGAACCGCGGTGCCAAAAGTGATGGCCGAGCGCCTGCGCCGGCGCGTCGGCGCCAGTGAATTGCGGCACACGGGAGAGGTGCGGATCTGTGTCGAAGCCGGTATGCCGATGAGTTACCTTTGGCGTGGCGCCTCGGCCCGTGAGCGCGCGGTCATGTTGTTTGGCAAGCTGCGGGTCTGGGATACCAAGCACAACAACGGCGTGCTGATTTACCTGTTGCTGGCCGACCATGCCATCGAAATCGTCGCCGACCGTGGCTTGAACCTGGTTGTCTCTGCGCCCGAATGGCGCGGGATGGTCAATAACTTGAGTGTGGCCCTGAAGGAGAGGCGCTACGAAGATGGTTTAACTCAGGCATTGGCAGAGGTTTCTGCCGTATTGGTCCAGCATTTCCCGGCCAAGGCGGGTGACGCGAATCCAGATGAGTTGCCCGACATGATCGTCGTACTTGAATGAAAAAAGCCCCGCTCCAGGGAGAGCAGGGCTTTTTTGAAAACACGCGGCGGTGTCTGGCTTGAAACGCGCGGAGGTTTATTTTTTCTGACGGTATTTACGCAGCGCGGCAATTTGCGCCGCCATCATGGCCAGCTCTGACGTGGCCCTGGCCATGTCAATTTCGCTCTTGGCATTTTTCAAGGCTTCTTCCGCCGCTGCCTTGGCTTCGTTGGCTTTTTCGTCGTCGAGATCTTTGCCGCGTACTGCTGTGTCGGACAAGACGGTGACGCAAGTGGGCTGGACCTCAAGAATGCCGCCGGCGACGAAGACAAACTCTTCCGAGCCGTCTTCCATTTCAATACGCACCGAGCCGGCTTTGATGCGGGTGATCAAGGGCGTGTGGCGCGGGTAGATGCCGAGTTCGCCGGCTTCGCCGGGCAAAGCCACAAATTTTGCTTCGCCGGAGAAAATGGACTCTTCAGCGCTGACGACATCGACATGTATGGTTGCCATGATCAGGCTACTTTCTTGCTCTTTTCAATCGCTTCGTCGATGGTGCCGACCATGTAAAAGGCCTGCTCCGGCATGTGGTCACACTCGCCGTTCACGATCATCTTGAAGCCGCGAATGGTCTCGCTCAAGGGCACATATTTGCCGGGCGAGCCGGTAAACACTTCGGCCACGTGGAAAGGCTGCGAGAGGAATCGCTGAATCTTGCGTGCGCGGGCCACGGCCAGTTTGTCTTCAGGGGCCAGGTCGTCCATGCCCATGATGGCGATGATGTCGCGCAGTTCGCGGTAACGCTGCAAAGTGCCCTGCACGGCGCGGGCGGTGTTGTAGTGGTCTTCGCCGACGACTTGCGGCGACAACTGGCGGCTGGTCGAGTCCAGCGGATCAACAGCCGGGTAGATGCCCAGCGAGGCGATGTCACGGCTCAACACCACGGTGGAATCCAGGTGGGCAAACGTCGTGGCAGGGCTGGGGTCGGTCAAGTCGTCCGCAGGCACGTACACGGCCTGGATCGAGGTGATCGAACCGACCTTGGTGGAGGTAATGCGCTCCTGCAGGCGGCCCATTTCTTCGGCCAGCGTCGGCTGGTAACCCACGGCCGACGGCATGCGGCCCAACAAGGCGGACACTTCGGTGCCGGCCAGTGTGTAGCGGTAAATGTTGTCCACAAAAAACAAAACGTCCTTGCCTTCGTCACGGAAGGATTCGGCAATGGTCAAACCGGTCAAGGCGACGCGCAGACGGTTGCCCGGGGGCTCGTTCATCTGGCCGTAGACCATGGACACTTTGGAGTCTTCGAGCTTCTCCAGGTTCACCACGCCGGAATCGGCCATCTCGTGGTAGAAGTCGTTGCCCTCACGGGTGCGCTCGCCGACACCGGCGAACACGGACAGACCCGAGTGCGCCTTGGCGATGTTGTTGATGAGCTCCATCATGTTCACGGTCTTGCCGACACCGGCGCCGCCGAACAGGCCGACCTTGCCGCCTTTGGCAAACGGGCACACCAGGTCAATCACCTTGATGCCGGTTTCAAGCAACTCTTGGGACGGGCTCAACTCGTCATAAGCCGGGGCTTTGCGGTGAATCGACATGTGCAGGTCGGCATTGACCGGGCCACGCTCGTCGATGGGCGCGCCGAGCACGTCCATGATGCGGCCCAAGGTGGCTTTGCCCACCGGAACCATGATCGGGCTGGCGGTGTTTTTCACCATGGTGCCGCGGCGCAGGCCGTCTGACGAACCCAGCGCAATCGTGCGCACAATGCCGTCACCCAATTGCTGCTGCACTTCGAGCGTCAGGTTGGAGCCGTCCATCTTGAGGGCGTCATAAATCTTGGGCATCTTGTCGCGTGGAAATTCCACGTCAACCACAGCGCCGATGCACTGGACAATTTTGCCCAGAACGCCCGCGTTCGTATTTGTTCCGCCGACGGTACTGCTTGCTTGAGCCATTAAGGTTGCTCCAAAAAATAAATCAAATTCTGTGAATGATGGGACACACTGAACAGTTCAGTTAGACCGCCGCCGCACCTGCCACGATTTCCGAAAGTTCTTTCGTGATCGCCGCTTGACGCGTCTTGTTGTAAACCAGTTTCAACTCGGCAATCACATTGCCGGCGTTGTCGGTAGCGGCCTTCATGGCCACCATGCGGGCCGCGTGTTCGCTGGCCATGTTTTCCGCCACGGCCTGGTAGACCAGGGCCTCGGCGTAACGCACCAGCAGCTCATCAATCACCACCTGCGCATCGGGTTCGTAGATGTAGTCCCAGGCGTGTTGGCCGCCGCTGGCCTTGGTTTCGGCCTGCATCTTGGCGGCCGACAACGGCAACAGTTGCTCCAGTACCGGCTCCTGGCGCATGGTGCTGATGAAGCGGTTGTAGCTCAGGTAAACGGCGCTGACTTCACCCTTGATGTAAGCGTCGAGCAGCACCTTGACCGGCCCAATGAGTTTGTCGAGGTGGGGTTTGTCACCCAAATGCGTGACGTGGGAGACCACTTTGGCGCCAATGCGGTTCAAAAACCCAAGTCCTTTGCCGCCGATGGCCACAGACAGTGGGGTTTTGCCCGCAGACTGGGTTTCACGCAGCTTCAATGTGATCTGGCGGAACAGATTGCTGTTCAGGCCGCCGCACAAGCCCTTATCCGTTGTGACCACAATGAAGCCTACCGACTTGCCGTCGTTGGCTTTCAAGAATGGATGAACGTATTCGGGGTTGGCTTTGCCGAGGTTGGTTGCGATGTTGCGGATTTTCTCGCTGTACGGCCGCGCCGCGCGCATGCGCTCCTGCGCCTTGCGCATCTTGGAGACGGAAATCATCTCCATGGCTTTGGTGATCTTCTTGGTGTTCTCCACCGACTTGATCTTGGTCCGTAATTCCTTGCCTGATGCCATAGGGGCCCCTTATTTAGCTCCTTAAATAATCGGGGTCAGGCAAACGACTTCTTGAAGGCGCCGGTGGCGGCCAGCAACTCCGCTTCAGCGTCTTTGTCGAGGGCTTTGGAGTCTTCAATTTTGGACAACAAGGCGGCGTGTTTGTCCTTCAGCCAGGCGTGCAAGCCATGCTCAAATGCTAAGACTTTGTTGACTGCGATATCGTCCATGAAACCTTTGTTCACAGCGAACAGAGACGCGCCCATCAGGCTGATGGGCAACGGACTGTATTGGGTCTGCTTAAGCAATTCAGTCACGCGGCCGCCACGGTCCAGCTGCTTGCGGGTGGCTTCGTCCAGATCGGACGCGAACTGGGCGAAGGCAGCGAGTTCGCGGTATTGGGCCAGGTCGGTTCGGATACC
>JANNYX010000383.1:0-4721 GCA_031410295.1 Rhodoferax sp. | reverse complement strand
AAGGAAGCGGGCGTTTTTATCGCAACCAGCAAGGAGCTTCCAGGCCTTGTGGTTGAATCAAAAAGCATCGAGCAGCTGTTCCCTGAGGTGTATGACTGCGTTGACATGTTGCTGTCCGAACAATTGAAACGCGCCCCCAAGAGCAAACCCGTTGCCGCTTGGGATGGAGATTTTTGCCCAGCATGAAGGGTTATTATCAAGCCGTCGCAGCCATGCTCAAAAAGCATGGCTTTTTTCTTTCCAGGCAAGGAAAAGGCTCACACGAAATGTAGAGCAAGGGGGCAAACTCAGTGACTGTGTCGAAGCATTGCGACTCCAGGTTCACCGCCAACGCCATCATGAAACAAGCTGGCATCGATCACCGTTTTTGACATGTCTCACATTTCCAGCCCAATCCGCTCCCAGCTCGCCCAAGCCCTCATTGCCCAGCTCGCCGCTGAAATCCGTGTTTCCGCCCAGCAGGTTCAAACCGCCGTCGAGCTGCTTGACGGGGGCGCCACCGTGCCTTTCATCGCACGGTATCGCAAGGAGGCGACGGGCGGGCTGGACGACATCCAGCTGCGCGAGCTGGAGGCGCGGCTGTCGTACGTGCGTGAGTTGCAAGACCGCCTGAAAGCGGTCATCAAAGCCATCGACGAGCAGGGCAAGATGACGCCCACGCTGCTGGCCGCCTTGAGCGGCGCCGCCACCAAACAGGTGCTGGAAGATTTGTACTTGCCCTTCAAACTCAAGCGCCGCACCAAGGGCCAACTGGCGATTGCGGCCGGTTTGTTGCCGCTGGCCGAGGCCTTGTTCGCCAACCCGCTTTTGACACCCGCCGATGAAGCCAGGGCCTATGTGATCAGCCCCGAAGACGCGGAAAAGACGGCGCAAAAAACCGGCGACAAACAGCCTGATTTCTCCAGCGTGCCCGCCGTGCTCGACGGTGTGCGCGACATCCTCTCGGAGCGCTGGGCCGAGCTGCCAGCGTTGGTGCAGAGTTTGCGCGAATGGTTGTGGGAACAGGGTTTGCTAAGGTCCAAGCTGCTGGACGGCAAAAACGAAAACGACCCTGAGGTGGCCAAGTTCCGCGATTATTTTGACTATGACGAGCCGATCGGCCGCGTGCCATCTCACCGGGCGCTGGCAGTGTTCCGCGGGCGGGCGTTGGATATTCTGGATGCAAAACTGGTTGCACCTGATAGTGATCAAGTAATTATCAATAAGGCCGACAATAAATATGGAAATACTGCTACTACAACAGTAGTACAAACGCTTGTTAATAGTACACCTTTTACGCCTATATCGACATCACAAGTGAATTTGGCCGAAGCGCGCATTGCGCTGGCGCTTGGCTGGAAGCACCAAAACCGCGCGGCGGATGATCTGCTGCGCAAATGTGTCGCCTGGACCTGGCGCGTCAAATTGAGCCTCTCAATGGAGCGTGACTTGTTTGCCCGCCTGCGCGAGGCGGCCGAAAAGGTGGCCATCAAAGTCTTTGCCGACAACCTGCGCGACCTGCTGCTGGCCGCGCCCGCCGGCCCGCGCGTGGTGATGGGGCTGGACCCGGGCATCCGCACGGGTGTGAAGGTGGCCGTCGTCGACGCCACCGGCAAACTGGTCGACACCGCCACCGTGTTCCCGCACGAGCCGCGCAAGGATTGGGACGGTTCGCTGCACCAGCTTGAAATGTTGTGCCAAAAACATGGCGTGAATTTGATCGCCATCGGCAACGGCACAGCCAGCCGCGAGACCGACAAACTGGCCGGTGATTTGATCAAAAGGATGGCGGTAGGGTCAGATGACGGCATTGCTAGAAATTCGATTCTCGGGATGCAGGGCAAGGCGCAAACCGCAGACATACACTCGTATGGCGAGGATTTGCAACGCAGCCGTGCGCCCGAAAATCGGATTTACAGAGGTGCCATCGACAAGGTGGTTGTCAGTGAAGCCGGCGCATCGGTGTATTCCGCCAGCGAATTCGCCTCAAGCGAAATGCCTGACGTGGACGTCAGCCTGCGCGGCGCCGCCAGCATCGCGCGGCGCCTGCAAGACCCGCTGGCCGAGCTGGTGAAGATCAACCCGAAAGCGATTGGTGTGGGCCAGTACCAGCATGACGTGAACCAGACCGACCTGACCAAAAGCCTGGAGACGGTGGTGGAAGACTGCGTCAACCGTGTCGGTGTGGATCTGAACACGGCCAGTGTGCCGCTGCTGTCACGCGTCTCTGGCCTTTCGGGCAGTGTCGCCAAAGCGGTGGTGCGCTGGCGCGAGGCACATGGCGCGTTTAAAAATCGTCAGCAGCTTTTTGAGGTGGCCGGTCTGGGCGCCAAAACCTTTGAACAAAGCGCCGGTTTCCTGCGCATTCGCGGTGGCGACAACCCGCTGGACATGACCGGCGTGCACCCGGAAACTTATCCGCTGGTGGAAAAAATCATCGCCCGTGCCGGCGCGCCGGTGGCCGAACTGATGGGCCGCTCTGAGGCCTTCAAAACCCTGCGAGCCGAGATGTTCGCCGACGCCGCTTTTGGCGCGATCACCGTGCGTGACGTGTTGCAGGAGCTGGAGAAACCCGGCCGCGACCCACGCCCCGACTTCAAGGTGGCCCGGCTGGACGACGCGGTGCAGGACATCCGCGACCTCAAGGAGGGCATGGTGCTGGAGGGTACGGTGAGCAACGTGGCGGCGTTTGGCGCCTTTGTCGACCTGGGGGTGCATCAGGATGGCCTGGTGCATGTGAGCGCGCTGTCGCACAAGTTCGTGACCGACGCGCGCGAGGTGGTGAAAACCGGGCAGATCGTCAAAGTGCAGGTGCTCGCCGTGGATGTTGCGCGCAAACGCATTTCGCTCACGATGAAGCTGGGTACGCCTGGCGGTGATCCAAGTGCAAAAGACGGCAACAACCGCTTCGAAGCCGCCAACCCGGGGCAGCGCCAGCAACGGCCAGGCAACGCGCCACAAGCCGGGCCAGCGCCACTGCCATCGGCCATGGCATCGGCGTTCGCCCGTCTGAAGCCTTGAAACCTTGAAACCCTGATGCACAGTAACCTAATCGCCCCGTCGCCCCCATCGCCATAGTGCCGCCGAATTTGCGGCTTCTACACCGCATAATCCACTCATCCGAACCGGGCTCAAACGCAGCCCGCACAGTCAACCGGGCTCAATCGCAGCCCGCACAGTCGTAAGACATCTGGAGATTTTTGACACATGGTCTTGAAGGAGCTGCTTGAAAGGCAATTCAACCTGCCCAGCATCCCCCGCGTGGTGGCGCTGTTGCTGTTTGAGCTGGAGCGCGCCGAGCCCGATCTGCAAAAGATCACGCAGCTGATCAGCACCGACCCGGCGCTGACCACGCGGCTCCTGGAGATCGCCAATGCCAAGAATTTCGAGCTTTCGGGGCAGATCAACAGTGTTTCCGAATCCCTGGCGTTGCTTGGTCTGGGCCATGTGCGCTCGATGGCCGCGAATGCCGCCAGCGGCAGCTCGTTCAAGGCGGTGCCGGGCATCAATTTGCAGCAGTTCTGGAGCTACTGCCTGAACGTCGGCAAGGTGTCGCGCTCACTGGCGGGCGTGTTGCGCAGCAACCAGCAGGCCGCGTTCACCGGCGGGCTGATTCACGCCGTGGGCGAGTTGGCAATTCACCTGGCCATGCCGCAGGAAGTGGCCAAACTCAACCCCGAGGTAACGCCGATCAGCCTGAAACGCGCGGACACCGAAATGCGCGCCTTCGGTTTCTCTTTTGCCCAGGTCAGCGCCGGTTTTGCCCGCAAGTGGCTGTTTCCGCAATCCATGGTGGACGCCCTGGAGCACCAGTGTTACCCGTTTGAGAACGACAACTACGAGCAGCTGGCCGGCATCATCCACCTGGCGACCTGGCGCGCCCGCGCCAAAGAAGCCAACCTTGACCAGCGCGCCATGGCGGTGACGTTTCCAGGCGCCGTCGGCGACATCCTCAAGCTCGACATCGACATGGTGCTGCAACAGGACCCGATCGACTGGACGACGTCGGTGCCGGGCAAACAGTTCGGCGCTTAGAACGGCGCTTTTTGCGGCGCCAGTTCGCGAAGCCGCAACGGCACAGGCCAGACTCGCATGCAAGCATTGCGCCTCTACGCGGGACCGCGCGCCCGTCTGCAGATCGAGAAAGAAGGCCTGCAAGCTGCCGACGTGGGTGTCGTTCCTGCTGCCGCTGGCGGCCCCAAGGGCCTGATCCTTGGGCCGCTGGACCGTTTTATATTTGACCACTGGTTGCCACAAAGTCATCAAACCGTGCACCTGGTGGGCGCGTCCATCGGCGCCTGGCGCATGGCCACGGCCTGCCTGGACGACCCGGCAAACGCATTCAAACGGCTGGAGCACGATTACATCGCGCAGCACTATGAATTGAAACCCGGTGAAAAACGCCCCAGCGCGAAATTTGTCAGCGCGAAGTTCGGCCAGAACCTGGACAATTTTTACGGCGGGCGCATCCACGAAGTGTTGAACCACCCGCGATACCACCTGCACGTGTTCACCTCGCGCGGGCGCCATCTGCTCGGGCGTGAAGGGCCCGTGCGTACGCCCCTGGGTTACCTCGGCGCGTTTCTGGCCAATACCGTGCAGCGCAAGTCGATGGGCGCCTGGCTGGAACGTGTGGTGTTTTCTTCGCCAACGGCAGCGTCAACGTCAATTGCAGCCGTAGGCGCGGGCGCGGGCTCCGCATTGCCTGATTTGCCCTTTTTGACCGACGACTTTCGCACCCG
>JANNYX010000382.1:0-6753 GCA_031410295.1 Rhodoferax sp. | reverse complement strand
TGAAGGCAAGCCGGTCGCCACGCGTCGCCATATCAGCAATACTAAGCCGTGCCTGATCTTCTAGATTGTTGAGCAACGGGTTGTCAAAATTGACGACAAACACGTCGTCGATCAAATCCTGCATCGCCTTGCCGCCACCGCCATGCGCCATGGTGACGGTGGTGCCGTGAAGCTTGCCACCGCTGCGCCTGGGCCGGCTCGCTGAACCGAATTCGCCCCTCTTGTCGCTCATACCACCGACTTCTCAACGCGGGGCTGGCGGGCCAGATGCACCCGCGCATAGCTGTATTGCGCGGCGCAGGCACCCTCGGACGAGACCATCAAAGCGCCAATCGGCGTCTGCGGCGTGCAGGCAGTTCCGAACACCTTGCATTCCCAGGGTTTGATCACGCCCTTGAGCACCTCGCCGCATTGGCACGACTTGGGGTCGGCAATTCTGACGTTCGGCACGGCAAATTTGCGTTCTGCGTCAAAGCGCGAAAATTCTTTGCGGATACGCACACCGGAATGGTCAATCGAACCCAGGCCACGCCACTCAAAGAATTCACGCAATTCAAACACTTGGGCCATCGCCGCTAGGGCCTGGGTATTGCCGGCTTCTGAAGTCGCGCGACTATACTGGTTTTCGACCTCGCAACGGCCTTGGTCCAATTGCGTCAACAGCATCCAGATCGACTGCAAAATATCCAGCGGCTCGAACCCTGCAACAATGACAGGCCTGCGGTAATGCCCGGCAATGAACTGGTAGGGCCATGACCCAATCACCATGCTGACATGCCCCGGCCCCAGAAAACCGACTAGCATCAGCTCGGGTGAGTCCAGCACCGCCTTGATGGTTGGAATAATGGTGATGTGGTTGCAAAACAGCGTGAAGTTGCCAACGTCTTCGGCTTGTGCCCGCAGCAAGGTGAACGCGGTGCTGGGCATGGTGGTCTCAAAACCCAGGGCGAAAAAAATCACCTCTTTGCCGGGGTTCTCGCGCGCCAGTTTCAACGCGTCCAGCGGGGAATAGACCATGCGCACGTCGGCGCCGTCGGCCCTGGCCTGCAGCAGGCTTTTGCGCGACCCCGGCACACGCATCGCGTCGCCAAAAGTCGTGAATATGACATTCGGCTGTTCGGCCAAAGCCACGCAGTCATCGACCCGGCCCATCGGCAGCACGCATACCGGGCAGCCCGGGCCGTGCACCAGCTCAATTGAGTCGGGCAGCATGGCTTCAATGCCGTATTTGAAAATGGTGTGGGTGTGGCCGCCGCACACCTCCATCAGTTGCAGTGGGCGGGCACGGCCTGCCGACACTTTCCCGGCCAGTGTGGCAATTTCCTTTTGCAATGCGCGGGCCTGAACTGGATCCTGAAACTCGTCAACGTATTTCATGGCTTCGCCACCTCGTAAAGGCCGCCGCGCTGGTCGGCCAGCAGCGTGTGAACCATATCCCAAAGAATGTGATAAATCAGTACATGGGTTTCCTGAATGCGGTGGATGCTGTCGGACCGCACCACAAGGCAATGATCCAGCTTCGCACTTTGCGCCATCAGGCCGCCGTCCGCGCCGCAAAGGCCAATCGTCACCATGCCAAGCTGTCTGGCGGTAGCAAACGCGGCCAGCAGGTTCTGTGAATTGCCGCTGGTTGAAATGCCAATCAATGCATCACCCTTGCGCGCCAAGGCAATGAGCTGGCGCACAAAAACGTGGCTGTAACCGACGTCGTTGGCTACTGCACTTAAGGTAGCCACGTCAGCCGCAAGATTCACCGCCGCCAGCGCCGGGCGCCCGGTCGTCACTGGGTGCAAAAACTCCACGGCAATATGGGCTGCATCACAACTTGAACCGCCATTGCCCATCGTGAACAGCCGCCCGTTTTGCTGGTAAACCCCGGCAATGGCGCGGGCAACCTGAACCACTTGCTGGGTATTTTGCGCAAAAAAGGCACGTTTGGCCTCAATGCTGGATTGCACTTTTTGTGCAACCGATTCGACAAGCGCTGGGTCGAGCGATTGATCTCGCGGACAGGTATTTTGCGGATCCGCCTTCAAGAACGGGTAAAGCGCCTGCAGGTTGGGATTGACGCCTGCCATTGCGCTCTCAATTAGCCACAGACGATTGCGCTGCAAACATGGCTTCAAGCTTACCTTCAATGTCACCCAGCTCCTTCAGTAGCTGCAGGGTTTTGGCGGCTTCGGCTTCGTCAATGCGGCTCATTGCAAAACCAACGTGAATCAGCACCCAGTCGCCAACGCAGTACTCCACCGGATGCTCTGCATCAACGATGCAGGAGATGTTGACTTCCCGTTTGGCACCGCTCACGCTGACCAGCGCAAGCCGGTTTGCAGCATCCGTAATCTGGACAATCTGGGCGGGAACGCAAACGCACATGGTGATCAACCCTTTTGAAAATTCAGATGGCTTGGGCGGCCGCAACCATAGCCTGCCCCAGTGCCAAGCCGCCATCATTGGATGGAACGCGTGAATGTGAATACACCGTGCGGCCCGAAGCTTCCAGCCCCTTCGCCACCAGGCCAAACAAGATGTCATTTTGAAAAACGCCACCCGACAATGCGATTCGATTCTGCCACGGATTGCCATGCTGCCGGGTTAATTCGGCCACCATCGCAATGATTGCGTGACTCAGCCCATTGTGAAAACGAGCGGCCATTCTGCCGACACTTTCGCCTCGTGCAATGTCGTGCAGCAGAACAGGCCAGAGTGGCTGTATGTCGAGCCAGGCCATACCTGAAGCATCTGCCGTCGCTACTACAAAGTCATAACGCTCCCCGCGCAGCAATGCGTTCTGGTCGACGCATGCTTCCAGCTCAATAGCGGCCTGGCCCTCGTAGCTGACCACATTGCAGACACCGGCCAGCGACGACACCGCGTCAAACAGTCGCCCGCACGAACTCGTCAACGGGCTATTGAAGCGGGCGCGAATCATCGCATCAACCACTGCCAAAGTTTGGGGTTGCGCTGTTTGGAAAAAATCGATGCCAGCGAAACCACGCTGCAAAACGTCCGGCTCGAACTGTTGAGCGAGGTAGGCATAGGCCATGCGCCACGGCTCGCGAATGGCCAGCGTGCCGCCCGGCATTGGAACCGGCCTGAACGCTGCGAGACGGCGGCTCTGGCGGTAGTCGGCCAGCAAGAACTCGCCGCCCCAAAGTGTGCCGTCGCTGCCAAACCCCAGGCCGTCCAGCACGATCCCAAGCACTGGCAGTGCGCCCAGTGGTACCGCGTTATCCGCCAGACACGCGGCAACATGGGCGTGGTGATGCTGAACCTCAACCAATACCGGTGGCTCCGCTGAACTCTTTGCGTTGGCCCATTCCCGGCCCAACTTGGACGACAGGTACTCTGGATGCAGATCGACCGCCAGCGCAGTGGGCACATGGTCGAACATGCCCAGATACAAATCCAGAGATTCCCGAAAAGCCGCCCAGGCCCGCGCATTCTCAAGATCCCCCAAATGATGTGACAGGATGGCCTGGCCATCCCGCAAAAGGCAGAAGGTGCTTTTCAATTCCCCGCCAAACGCAAGCACTGGCGGCGCAGCCTCAAATCCAGGTGGCAAGGGCAATGCTCCTGGTGCCATGCCACGTGCGCGCCGCAGCCAACGAGGCTTGGCATCACCTGCCCGCACCACCGAATCGTCTACCCGATTCACGATGTCACGATCATGCATGAGAAAAAAATCAGCGATGCCGCCCAGCTGGTCACGGGCTTGGCTGTTGCCAATGCATTGAGGCTCGTCTGAGGCATTGCCGCTGGTGAAAACAATCGGCGTATCCACACCTTCCAACAACAGGTGATGCAAGGGTGTGTAGGGAAGCATGAAGCCGAAGGAAGGCTGACCTTTGGCAACTGAAGCTGCAAGTTTTGCAGCTGAATCCACCTTGAGCAGGACGATGGGCGCAGCCGGACCTTGCAAAAGGTCTCGCTCGCAGTTTGAGGGCTTGCAATAGCGCGTAATGACTTGCATGCTGCGCGCCATCAACGCAAATGGCTTGTCATAACGGTGCTTGCGGGCACGCAGCCATGACACTGCCTTCTCATTGGTTGCGTCACAGGCAAGTTGGAACCCACCCAGGCCCTTAACCGCGACAATATGGCCAGCAAATATCAGGCTGCGGGCCTGCGTGACTGCATCGAAGCCAGTCGACAGCCGCGCCAACGACGCGTCGCCGCGTCGCTCAAGCCAAACCTGCGGGCCACAATCCGCACAGGCGTTGGGTTGGGCATGAAAGCGCCGATCCTGCGGGTTGTCGTATTCATGCGCGCAAGCCAAACACAATGGAAAAACGGCCATGCTGGTATTAGAGCGGTCATAGGGAATCGCGTGCAGGATTGAAAAACGCGGCCCGCAGTTGGTGCAGTTGGTGAAAGGGTAACGAAAACGCCGATTTACCGGATCAAAAATTTCTTCCAAGCATGCGGCACATGTAGCCGCGTCAGCGGCAACACCGGTTCGGGCCAGACCCGGCAGGCTGCCGCCAATGTGAAAACCAGGTTTCAGCGCTTGTTGGCTTGGCTCACGTTCGATTTGGTCAATTCTGGACTACGGGGGGGGGAACTGCCGCAATGCCGTCACAAAATCATCTATACGCTCCTGCGTGCCGCCCGCAACAATAGTCACTCCGGCAGTGTCGTTGCAAACTGTTCCAACCAGCCCACGTTCACTGGCCAGTAAAAACACCCAAGGACGTATGCCAACGCCCTGTACGATGCCTGTCAAGCGAATTCGCTCTGTGCAAAACGGAGCTTGTTTATCTGGTGTTGCGCCCATCGCCACTAAGTCCAAGTGCAATCAAGTTTGCAATACAAAACGCAACCATGCCCGCTCGAACCTAATTGGACCTCGTCGATAGTTGCCAACCAATTTCCTTAACACCGAACAGCAATGCAGTCGCCCATTCTTCAAAGCGAGACTGCTAATTTCCGAAAGCTGGATCGCTGAACTTGCCCTCCAGCACATACTGCATGTCGCGAAACTTATTTTGATTTTCGACACATCCTTTGGGGTCAAAGCACATGAAATAGCCGCGAATCGTCCCGTCGCCCTTTAGCTTCGCGTACCGCCCAGTGCCGCCAACGATAGTGAATGGACCGCTGAAGACGGTCTCCTCGGGTGTCCTTCGTTTTGCATCCGCCTGAAAATTTATCAGAATTCGATCCCGCTTCGTATCCGGCAACTCATCCTTGGTCGGACCAGGTGCGAGTTTGCAGACGGTCAGGTTGATGGAGCCAGTCATTTTTCCGCTGCTCACATTAAACTTGAACGGATGAGATCTGGTGGAAGCGGGGGAACGGCTACCCGGGATCATCGAGTTGTAGGTTGGCAGGTTGGAAGATATGTTGTTCATTGGCGCATTGCCCGAACACGGGATTGCCCGATAGACAAATTCACCGTTGCTGCCACCGTCCCAGGGAAGCACTTCAGCGTTGTTTGGCCAGTCAGGCGTATGAACCATCGCAGCGAGACCGAAGCTACCCTCCACACCTTGAGACCATGCAACAAACGGAAGGCCCGCTGCAGTTACCAAAAGTGCTTTCGCAAAACTCCCAAACCGGCTCAAAAAATCAAACATGACAATCCTTACTTTTAAATATTCTTGCAACTTGATCGTCGCTAGGCGCAACAACCGGTCCAGTCATACTTAACAGACATACCATGCAGCTCGCAGGCCAATACGGTACGGTCTGGATTTTGATCACCTACAAGATGAGACGTCACCAGTCCAGTGACAGGAAAGCTCTGTGGAACAACCTTAAGTGATTTCACGCAGGGCACGGCGCTTGGTGATGGGAGCACCTATGTACATACTTAAAGGACTAAGAATTTATCCGTAAATAAATGATAATGGTGTTCCATGCGCGATACCCGCGCGCGGAGTGAAGATGGCAAAGGCAAAAGCATGGGAAGTTACCGATGAATTTTGGAGTCGTGTTGAGCCACTGATCCCAGTGCGTCAGCGGCTTGCAGATCAAACCTACGCCCGCAAGAGCGGCGGTGGACGCAAACCCAAAGATCCTCGGCTGGTATTTGAAGGCATCGTGTTTGTACTGCGTACAGGGTGTCAGTGGAAGGCACTGCCCGCAGAGCGGTACGGCAGTGCCAGCGCAATCCACGCCCGCTTTCTGGAATGGGAGAAAGCTGGGGTTTTTGAAGCGTTGTGGAAATCGGGCCTCGCCGAGTACGACGAGTTCGAAGGCATTGCCTGGCGATGGCAAAGCATTGATGGGGCGATGATGAAAGCGCCAATGGCATTGCAAAGCGTCGGCCCCAACCCGACGGATCGGGGAAAAAAATGGGAGCAAACGGCATTTGCTGGTGGACGGACGTGGCGTCCCGTTGTCGCTCGTCGTGACCGGAGCCAACCGGCATGATGTCTCTCAGTTGGAGGCCGTGCTCGATGCCATCATGGTCGAGCGCACGAGTCCCCCGGTCAGGCGGCACAAGCACTTGTGTGCCGATGCGGGCTATACCGGAGCGCCCGCGCTCGAAGTGATTGAAAATCATGGCTACATACCTCACGTCAAAGGCAGAGGACAGGAAGCCAATGAACTCAAACGCGCCCCAGAGAAGAAAGCAAGGCGTTGGATCGTTGAAGTGGCGCACAGTTGGTTCAATCGGTTTCGCAAGCTACTGGTGCGATACGAGAAGCTTGATCGCAGCTTCCTGGCGCTAAACCACTTGGCGGCATCGATCATGGCGTTCAGAAAGATCAAGCTGGACATAAATATTATTTACGGATAAGTTCT
>JANNYX010000381.1:0-2683 GCA_031410295.1 Rhodoferax sp. | reverse complement strand
GCCAAAAAAAGACATCAACAGCGTGGACTTGCCCGCACCGTTTTTTCCGACCACGGCGACGGCCTCCCCCTCATCGACTTCGAGATCGACATCACGCAGCACGACGGACTTGCCGTAACCCGCATAAAGGCCCTTGACACGGATAAAACTCATAGCGGCTTCATAGCTGTTGTTTTGGCTTGCCAACCCGGCGCGCAAGAATCATCCAGCGAAGTTGCTGCGTTTTTCATCCGGCAGTTCCCAGATAGGCGGTGATGACGCGCGGGTCGCTTCGCACTTCGGCAGGGCCGCCGGTGGTCAGCAGACGTCCGAGATCCAGCGCTGTGATGGAGTCACAAAAGCGGAATACCGCATCGACATCATGCTCAACCACCATAGCGATCACGTTGCGCTCATGCACCACCTTGGCCAGGTGTTCGAACAGGGTCATGGTCTCGGCGGTTGAAAGCCCTGCGGCCGGTTCATCCAGCAACATGAGGCTGGGTTTGCCCACCAGGGCCAGCGCAATATCCACACGACGCTGATCGCCATAGGCAATGCTGTCCGCCATCTGGTCGTAGACGCTACCCAGTGCGAGTGTGTCAACAATACCTGGCAGGTCGGTTTCGCCCAGTTGTGAAGCCACCAGTTCAAGCTGTTCGCCCACGCGTACGCCGGGGAAGATGCTGGTGCGCTGGAACGAGCGTGACATGCCCATGCGGCGACGCCAGGTGACGGAGCGTGCCGTGATGTCCTTGCCATCGATAAATACTCGGCCACGGGTTGGCTTGAGCCGGCCGGTAATCGCATCCATCAAGGTCGATTTTCCGGCACCATTGGGGCCGATCACGCCGTGCAGTACACCGCGCCGCACGACTTCCAGATGAATGCCGTCAAGCGCCTTGACGCTGCCATAGGAAACGCTGAGATCTTCAACGCGCAGCATGGCCACGCCCCATGATCCGGCCGATGCCGTTACGCAGAAAACCCATCGCGCCATCGGGAAAAGCAACAATGACCAGCACCACACCCAAGCCGGTGAGCAGCTCCAGGTGACCACTGGCTCCAAACTGGTCCTGGCCGATGACGTACAGCAGCGCACCGAGCACCGGGCCGCTGACGGTGCTGGCACCACCGACCAGCATCGCCACCAAGGCGTTTCCACCGGTGGCGAAGTCCAGCAATTCGGGCGAGGCGAAAGCGGAATGCAGCGCCATCAATAAACCTGATACGGCTGCAATGAATCCGGCCAGCGCGAAGGCCAGAACCCGCGGCACATAGGTATTGAAGCCTGAAAAGCGCATGCGTTCCTCATTGGCGCGGGTCGCACGGAGAATCTGGCCGGTGCGGGATTTGCCGACCATCCAGGCCAAGAGCATGACGCCGCACAACGCCAGCCAGGCTACGGCCCAAAAGGTCTCTGGCCGGGCTAGTTGTGCCTGGCTCAAGCCAAAAAAGCTGCCACTCCATTTCATGGTCAATCCATCGTCGCCACCCGTCACCAAACGGAAGTCAGTGATCATCACTACCGAGCGCAACATTTGCGCCAGCGCGAGGGTCAGCATGGCGAATGGCAGTGGCCTGGCGAGTACCACCAGCATGCCGATGAGCAAGCTTAAGAATGTGGCCGCAACCAGGCAAAAAGCCGCAGCAGCCATCACGTTCCAGCCAAACTGCATGACGGCGATGCCGAACAGGTAGGTGGCGCCGCCGGTAAATCCGGCTGCACCAAACATCACCAGGCCACACTGGTGTGCCAAGAGACCGATTGCGACTGCAGCGATGCCCAACACAATGGCGTTGATCAGCAGCCCAAGATAAAAGGTGCTCTTGAGAACCGACGGCACAAGCAATCCCAGGGCGATGAGCGCTGCCACCATCAAACCCGCCGTCAAGCGGGTAGGCACGGGCGCGCGCGCTGCATCGCTTGCCACAGGTTTCAGGGAAGTCGTTCCTTGCACGGCGCTCATCAGGCGACCCTCCCGCGGCCCAAGCCCTGCGGTCGCCACAACAGCACGAAAAACAGCATGAGGTAGGGCGCCATCACCGCCAGCGTGGGCGACAAGATGGCACCTATGACCTGGATAAAACCGTAGGCCACCGCTGCTGCAATGGCGCCGCCGATGCTGCCCAGTCCACCTATGACCACGATAATCAGGCAACTGATCAGGATATTCGCTCCCATGCTGGGGTCAACCGAGAGGTAAGGACCGGCCAGTACCCCGGCCAGTCCGGCAAAGCCGGTGCCCAGGCACACGACGACCAGACTCAGCCGATCGGTATTGACTCCCATCATGCGTGCAACAATCGGCTGTTGGCTTACCGCACGAACATGCATGCCCGAGCGCGTCCACTTGAGCCATATGGCCAACGCAATGCAGGTTCCAAAACCCACAACGATTAAAAATATCCTGTAGGCGGGGTAGGGTTGTCCAAACAAACTGATGGAGCCCGCAAGCGATTGCGGCACTGCGACAGACAGTGGTGACGTCCCCCAAAACCCACTGACCACCTGGCTCAGCACCAGCGCCATGCCAAAGGTGATCAGGGCGACATCCATATGGGATCGCTTTTGCAGGGGCCTAAGCACTGCATACTCAAACGCCACCCCGACTAGCGCAAGCAACACTGGCACGATTGCCAGCGCGGTCCAAAAATTGAATTTTGAGGCGAAGGTATAACCCAGATACGCACCGAGCATATA
>JANNYX010000380.1:0-1873 GCA_031410295.1 Rhodoferax sp. | reverse complement strand
GTCCACGCAGATTGGTCTCGAAGGCCTCTCCATCGGCGTCTTGGCCGAAGTCATGCGCATGAGCAAGTCGGGCGTGTTCGCCCACTTTGGCTCGCGCGAAGAATTGCAGATTTCGGTGATCCACGAATATTCCCACCGTTTTGAGCAGGAGATTTTTGCGCCGGCCATGCAACAGCCGCGCGGCTTGCCGCGTTTGAAGGCTTTGTTTGACAACTGGATGAAACGCGTCGCGGTAGAGATCCAGTCCGGCTGCATTTTCATCAGTGGCGCCGTGGAATTTGACGATCGCTCCGGCCCCGTGCATGACGCGCTCGCCAGCTCGGTCAAGACCTGGCTCAAGGCAGTTTTTCGGGCGATCGTTCAGGCCAAGGAAGTTGGCCATCTGCGCGCCAACGCCGACGAGCACCAAATCGCCTTCGAAATTCACGGGCTGATTCTGGCACTGCATTACGAAGCGCGCTTCCTGAAGAAACCAGGCTCTCTGGATCGGGCCAACCAGGGTTTTGCCAATATTCTGCTGTGTTACGGGGAGCCGGTTGCGCGCGCGGCCCATTCCACGAAGCGATCGGTCGTGCGCCAAGCCAAATAAATCCACCATTTTTTTAAAGGACAGACCATGCCCAGCTACACCCCGCCTTTGCGTGACATGCAATTCGTCATGCACGAGTTGCTTCACGTGGTCGACGACTACAAAGCCATTCCAAAACATGCCGAGATTGACGTCGACACCATCAACGCCGTGCTTGAAGGCGCTGGCCAGTTCGCCGCCGAAGTGGCGTTTCCGCTGAACATCAGCGGCGACACCGAAGGCTGCAAGCTGGACCAGGCGACGCACGAAGTCACCACCCCCCATGGGTTCAAAGCGGCCTACAAACTGTTTGTCGAAGGGGGCTGGCCGGCCTTGAGCTGCGACCCGGCCTTTGGCGGCCAGGGCCTGCCGCTGGTGCTTAACCAATGCCTTTTCGAAATGCTCAATAGTGCCAACCAGGCGTGGGCCATGTACCCCGGTCTTACGCACGGTGCCTACGCCGCTTTGCGCACTTACGGCACGCCTGAACAACAAGCCACCTACCTGCGCAAGATGACCAGCGGCGAATGGACCGGCACCATGTGCCTGACCGAGCCGCATTGCGGCACCGACCTGGGCCTGATGCGCACCAAGGCGGAGGCGTTGGCCGACGGAACCTACAAAATTACCGGCAACAAGATCTTCATCAGCGCCGGTGAACACGACCTGGCCGAGAACATCATTCACCTGGTGTTGGCCCGCCTCACCGATGCGCCCCCAGGCATCAAGGGCGTAAGCCTCTTCATCGTGCCCAAATTCAACGTCAACAAAGACGGCTCAGTGGGCTCGCGCAATGGCATCTATTGCGGCGGCCTGGAGCACAAGATGGGCATCCACGGCAATGCCACGGCGCAGATCGTCATTGACGGCGCCATCGGCTCCCTCGTGGGGCAACCCAACAAGGGCATGCAGGCGATGTTCGTGATGATGAACTCGGCGCGTCTGGGTGTGGGAAACCAGTCGCTCGGACTTACGGAAGTGGCCTACCAAAATGCCTTGGTCTATGCGAAGGATCGTATCCAGATGCGGTCACTCTCCGGCCCCAAAGCCAAAGACAAACCGGCTGACCCGATCATCGTGCACCCGGACGTGCGCAAGATGCTGCTCACGGCCCGCGCCTACGCGGAAGGTGGCCGCGCACTGGCAATTTACTGCGCGGTGCTGCTGGAAAAAGAGCACTACCATCCGGACGAAAAAGTGCGCAGGGACAGCGGCGAAATGTTGTCCCTGTTGACGCCCATCGTCAAAGCCTTTTTGACCGACAACGGTTTTGAGGCGACCTCAATGTGCCAGCAGGTCTTTGGT
>JANNYX010000379.1:0-3760 GCA_031410295.1 Rhodoferax sp. | reverse complement strand
CAAGTCCATTTGCAGCGGGATCGCCATCTGCGTTGGCAAGATTAAGTGTTTCGCCGCATCACTGCAGTTAACACACCAACGGTCTTTGATGGCCTGGAGGCATATTGCGACACCACCAGCCCACCACATCTGATCATTCTTTCGAACAACCTGAATTCCTCTGCGAGTTCAAGCCGAAATGGTCTGGGTATCCACACGGACGCCCACTCCCATCGTGCTTGAAACTGCCACCTTCTTCAAAAACACACCCTTGCTTGACGGCGGTTTGGCTTTGACCAAGGCGTCGATCAATGCCGCCAGGTTGCCTTGCAACTTGTCGGTGTCAAACGAGCGGCGGCCAATCGTCGAGTGAACGATTCCGGCTTTGTCTACGCGAAATTGCACCTGGCCAGCTTTGGCATTGCGCACTGCGCCTGCTACGTCTGGCGTAACGGTGCCAACTTTCGGGTTGGGCATCAGGCCGCGTGGGCCGAGAATTTGGCCCAAGGTGCCAACAACGCGCATGGCGTCGGGCGCCGCGATCACGACGTCAAAAGGCATATCGCCCGCTTTGACCCGGGCAGCAAGGTCGTCCATGCCGACGATGTCCGCACCAGCGGCGCGGGCTTCGTCGGCCTTTGCACCTTGTGCGAACACGGCTACACGCTTGGTTTTTCCGGTTCCATTGGGCAGCACCACAGCGCCACGCACGACTTGGTCAGATTTCTTCGCGTCAATGCCGAGCTGTACAGCTACGTCGATGGATTCGTCAAACTTGGCTGTCGCGGCGTTTTTCACCAGGCCCAAGGCGTCGGCCAGGGTGTACAGCTTGTTGCTGTCAACCTTGCCAACTTGCGTTTTTTGCTTTTTGCTGAGTTGCGTCATGTCAAACACCTTCCACAGACACGCCCATCGAACGGGCAGAGCCAGCGATGGTGCGAACGGCTGCATCCATGTCGGCCGCAGTCAAGTCTTTCATTTTTGCTTTTGCGATCTCTTCCAACTGGGCGCGGGTGACCTTGCCAACCTTGTCGCTGTGCGGACGTGGTGAGCCCTTGTCGATCTTGGCTGCCTTCTTGATCAAGATCGACGATGGCGGCGACTTGATGATGAAGGTAAAGCTCTTGTCTGCGAACGCGGTGATCACAACGGGCAGTGGCAGACCAGGTTCCACACCCTGGGTCTGGGCGTTGAACGCCTTGCAGAACTCCATGATGTTCAGTCCACGCTGACCCAAAGCCGGTCCAATCGGGGGGGACGGGTTGGCCTTGCCAGCTGGCACTTGCAGCTTGACAAAACCGACAATTTTCTTCGCCATGTTTTACTCCTTGCGGGTGATAACGCCCTGTGACCGCCAACATTGACGGCTCAGGCTCCCCGGGGTTAACGACTCTTTGCCTTCTGATTCACACCGAGTCGGATTAGTGCGAAACAACTTTCAAGCATTTATCAGGTTTTCTCGATCTGCGAGAACTCCAGCTCCACCGGTGTCGCCCGACCAAAAATCGTGACGGACACCCGCACTTTGCTTTTGTCGTAATTGACATCTTCCACCGAACCATTGAAATCGGTGAATGGGCCGTCCTTGACGCGCACATATTCGCCCACCACAAACTCAACTTTGTGGCGAGGCTTCTCGGTGCCCTCTTGCATCTGACTGACGATCTTCATCACTTCAGCTTCTGAGATTGGCGCCGGACGGTTTTTTGCACCGCCCACAAAACCCGTCACCTTGTTGGTGTGTTTCACCAAATGCCAGGAGTCGTCGTCCATGATCATTTCGACCAAAACATAACCCGGGAAAAACTTGCGCTCGGTGGTTTTCTTCTGGCCATTCTTGATCTCGACCACTTCTTCCATCGGCACCAGAATGCGGCCAAATTTAGCTTCCATGCCCGAGCGGGCAATGCGCTCGAGGATGTTGCGCTCCACGGCTTTTTCCATTCCAGAATAGGCATGGACAACATACCAGCGCAAATCCGGATTGGCAGCCGGCGCAAGCGCGGCGGCGGCTGCGCCTTCAGGCACCAGGGCCTGATCGGGCAAAGTCTCTATTGCATCGGTCATTACTTTCTCCACCCCAGAATCAAGTCGTAAAACACCCACTCCAGCGTTTTGTCGGTCAGCCACAGGAAGATCGCCATGATCAAGACGAATCCAAACACATACGCAGTCAGCTGCATCGCCTCCTTGCGCTCAGGCCAGACGACTTTTTTCACTTCGCGCCAGGCATCACGGCCAAACGCAAACAGCTCTTTGCCCGGCTCAGAGGTGAAAAACACCACCACGGCCGCCGCCAAACCGAGGGTCAGCGCACCCCATTGGGCAACCTGCCCTTGTTTGGTCAGCAGATAGAACGCGGCCAACGCGGCAACCACCAGTGCAGCGGCAGCGGCCAGCTTGGCTTTATCGCCTGCGGTGTTGACGGTTTCGATTTGCGGAGTTGCCATTTAATTGAACCAATTTGCTACTTACTACTTCGGCGGCTGCAGGGGCGCCTGACCATTAACCCCTTAGACGCGCAAGCCCGTCATCCTCATGAAGGGCCGATTTGCCACCTGGGGGCTGACCCACAAGCGGGTCGACACAATATCAGGTGGCAGGGGCAGTAGGAATCGAACCTACAACCTTCGGTTTTGGAGACCGACGCTCTGCCAATTGAGCTATACCCCTACAAAAATTCCTTCATCAAGCCAAAATTTTGGCAACCACACCCGAGCCCACCGTCTTGCCACCTTCACGGATGGCAAAGCGCAGACCCTCTTCCATGGCAATCGGGTTGATCAGCTTGACGGTGATGCTGACGTTGTCCCCCGGCATCACCATCTCTTTGCCTTCTGGCAGCTCTATCGCGCCGGTCACGTCGGTGGTGCGGAAGTAGAACTGCGGGCGGTAGTTGTTGAAGAAGGGCGTGTGGCGACCACCTTCGTCTTTGGACAGGACGTAGATCTCGGCGGTGAAGTGGGTGTGCGGTTTCACAGAACCTGGCTTGCACAGGACTTGACCGCGCTGGACTTCTTCGCGTTTGGTGCCGCGCAGCAGAATGCCGACGTTGTCACCGGCCTGGCCTTGATCCAGCAGTTTCCTGAACATCTCAACGCCGGTGCAGATGGTTTTCTGGGTGGTGGTGATGCCGACGATTTCGATTTCTTCGCCGACTTTGACAATGCCGCGCTCAACCCGCCCGGTGACCACGGTGCCACGGCCGGAGATGGAGAAGACGTCTTCGACGGGCATCAGGAAGGCGCCGTCAATGGCGCGCTCGGGCTGGGGGAAGAAGCTGTCCATGGCTTCGGCCAGTTTCATGATGCTGCCTTCTCCGAGCTCACCCTTGTCGCCTTCGATGGCGAGTTTGGCTGAGCCGTGGATGATGGGGGTCTTGTCGCCAGGGAAGTCGTATTTGTCCAGGAGCTCACGGACTTCCATTTCGACCAACTCCAGGAGTTCGGCGTCGTCCACCATGTCGCATTTGTTCAAGTAGACAATGATGTGGGGCACCCCGACCTGGCGCGCCAGCAGGATGTGGTCGCGGGTCTGGGGCATCGGGCCGTCGGCGGCCGAACACACCAGGATCGCGCCGTCCATCTGGGCGGCGCCGGTGATCATGTTTTTGACGTAGTCGGCGTGGCCGGGGCAGTCAACGTGGGCGTAGTGGCGATTGGCCGTTTCGTACTCGACGTGGGCGGTGTTGATGGTGATGCCGCGGGCTTTTTCTTCCGGCGCCGCGTCAATCTGGTCGTAGGCCTTGGCCAGGCCACCGAATTTGGCCGCCAGCACGGTG
>JANNYX010000378.1:0-6943 GCA_031410295.1 Rhodoferax sp. | reverse complement strand
CTCAGGCAAGCGGGTGGCCGGTCATGGCCTGCTCGATGTGTTCGCGATCGAGCCGGCCGCTGACCAATTCCGCGAATTTGTAGGCGAAATTGCGCAGGTAAGCGCCGCGTTTGAAGGCGATGCGTGTCACGTTCTGGCCGAACAGGCGCCCGGCAGGGTGCACCACCAAGCCGCTCTTTTCGCCGTCCGCCAGCACGTCACGCACAGCCATTTCGGCGGCAATGCCCACGCCCAGGCCGAGGCCGACATAGGTTTTGATCACGTCCGAATCAATCGCTTCGAGGGCAATGCGCGGGGCCAGATTCTGCGCGGCGAAGGCCTGGTCAATCTTGGTGCGCCCGGTGTAGGACGGGTGGTAGGTGATCAGCGGCTCTTTGGCGATGTCTTCGAGCGTGATGTCTTCCTTGCGCGCCAGTGGGTGGCCCACTGGCAGCACCAGCACATGCTGCCACTCGTAACAGGGCATCGTCACCAGCTCGGCATAACCGGCCAGTGATTCGGTGGCAATGCCAATGTCGGCCACTTCGTCAATCACCATGCGCGCGACCTGCTCCGGCGAACCCTGGTGCAGGCTGACATTGACTTTGGGGTAAGCCTCGCGCAGTTTGGCCACCGAGTCCGGCAAGACGTAACGCGCCTGCGTGTGGGTGGTGGCCAGCGAGAGCGTGCCGCTGTCTTCGGCGCTGAACTGCTCGCCGATGCGTTTGAGGTTGCCGATTTCGCGCATGATCACTTCAATGCTCTTGAGCACATGCAGCCCGGGTTCGGTGATGCGTTTGAGGCGTTTGCCGTGGCGGGTGAAGATGTCAATGCCAAGCTCTAATTCAAGCTCGATGATGGCTTTGGAGACGCCTGGCTGCGAGGTGTGCAGGGCCTTGGCCGCCTCGGTCAGATTGAGGTTGCGCCGGGCGGCTTCCTGGACAAATCGAAACTGGTGCAGATTCATAACAAATTTGAGCGGATGTGTGAGTTTATTATGCCTCTAAGGAATAACAAATAATGTCCCTACAGGACCAGATGGCAGCGGCTGTCAAGGCGTGTTGAAATCGGCCGGCTCCGGGTAAAAGCGTTCAAAAAGGAGGTAGACCACCCAACTGGCCAGGAGCGTCACGGGAAATGCCCACAACACATCGCTGAGCCAATGGGCGCCCACTGACACCCGGGCAAATCCGACCACCAAGCCGCCTGCGATGCCTCCGGCCAGCCACCACCAGCGCCGGCGCCGGTCAATCAGCATCAAAGACGCGATAAACATGCCGTCGGCCGCGTGGCCGCTGGGGAACGCGCAGTTGTCATCGCATTGGCTGGCGATTTTGAAGGCTGGCGAGAATTGTTTGTTGCCCTGGAATTCAGTGACGTGGTGCGGGCGGGCTCGGGTGGTGACGTCCTTGAGGGCGCTGACCAGCAACCCTGGGCCAAGCAACAAGGCAAAGCCGACAAACGCCAAACAGCGCCCCAGTCGCTTGAACCTTGGCGACCATGCGGCGAATCCCCAGCCCACCAAACACGCCACTGCCAGGCTGCGGAAAAGCATCGGGATGTGTTCGTTGACCCCGTCCACCCACCACCATTGGGCGGTTTTCAGGGGTGGATTGGGTTGTAAAAAATAATTCGACGCGGCAAAGTCAAGCGCCGGAAAAAGCAGTGGCAGCAGTGCCAGCGCGACGGTGCATGCCAGCAATGTCAAAAATGCAGTGCGGGTGGATTTGTCAGCGGATTGCACGGTCTGGGGCGCTTGCTCGCGATGCAAATTCATGCGGACGCCGGCTTGAGCGGCGCTGGCAAATCAGGAAACACCGCCATGCCAGCGGCAAGCTCGATCAGCCGCGGGTCTTCGCCCAAGGGCGGCAACTGCGTGAAAGTGAGGCCCGGATATTGCGCACGCAAGCCCGCCAGCAGGGCCGGCAAGTCCTGGCGGGCGTGTTGTCCCATGCCCAGAAACAGCGGCATGACGGTGAAATCCGCTACACCCGCAGCCGCGAGTTCGGCCACTACATCGGGCAACGCGGGCGCGCTCAATTCGAGGTAAGCCAGCCGCACTTGGGCCGTGGCGTCAAGCTGGCGGGCGCGTTCTGCAATGGCCTGCATGGGGGCCTGCCAAAGCGGGTCCCGCGAGCCGTGGGCAAAAAAGATGATGGCGCGTTGACGCATCGGCGGATCAGCGTTTGAGCACCAGCCAGCCAAAAGCCGCCAGTGACAGCAGGGTGTAGATCATGCCCGGCAGCGCTGCCGTCAGCCACGGCGTCCATTGCTGCAACTCCCCCATGTAGCCCGATACATTGTTGAGGAAAAAGAAGCTGATGCCGGCCATTACGCCGCCAAACACGTAGGCTGAAATTCCCTCGTTGCGAAAGTGCAGATAGGCAAAGGGCAGCGCCAGCACCACCATCACAAGGCAACTCAAAGGGTAAAAAACTTTCTTCCAGAATTCGATTTCGTACCGTTGCGCCGTCTGCCCGTTGGCATCCAGGTGCTGGATGTATTGAAACAGGTCAATGGTCCCCATGCGCTCGGGTTTGAGTACTGCGGTGGACACCATCTCCGCGCTGATTCCGGTGGGCCATCGGTATTCGTCCATTTTCACGCGGTTAACCCGCGCTTCCCGTGTGCCCACCGCGCCCGCTGCACCGGGCCTGGCCTTGCCCGGATTGACAGTTTCCCCGGCGAACTCGGTGCGCTCAACTTTGGAGAGCGTCCAGGCGTCTGCACCGGCAAAACGGGCGGACTCGGCGCGCGTCACCGAAACCACGCTGCCCTTGTTGTCAAATTCGAAAATGCGCAAACCCAGCATGCGCCCGTCCGGGGCAATGGCGGTCACATTGGCGGCGAACTGTGAATATTGCTGTTTCTCCTTGAGCCAAGCGCCGGTATGTCCAATGGTGATGTTGCCGTCGTAGCGGGCTTTGAGCAGTTGCGCGGCGCGATCCGCCCAGGGCGTCAAATAGTCGCCCACGGCAAAGGTCAGCGCCACGAATCCGACGCCAACCATCAACAAGGTTCTCAAGGCCCGCCACGGCCCCAGGCCACTGGTGCGCAAAATGGTGAATTCGGAACTCTGGGCCAGGCGCGCCATCACGAAGATGGTGCCGATCAACACCGTGATCGGCAGCAGTTCGTACAGATGGCTGGGCAGCAGGAGCGCAACGTAGGTCAGCGCCTGGGGCAGTTGGTAGTCGGGCGCGCGCGGCTGGCCAATTTGCTGCACCTGGTCGACCACATCGAAGAAGGAGAACAGCGCCAAAAAGCCCAGCGTCACAAACGCGACGGCATAAATCACCTCGCCGAAGATCAGCCGGCGGATGGTCCTCACGTTGCCGCGCCCGTCTCGGGCTGGTATGGCGCAGGGCGGCGCCAACTCAAGCTCCAGTTGTTGTGGCGCACGGCAAGCCAGGTGACGCAAAGCACAAACACGCCCCCGTGCAGGGCCAATAAAAATGGCACAAAAGCGATTTTTTCCTGGGCAATCCAGGTTTGCCCCATGTTCAGCAAATTGAGGTAGATCTGAAATGCAAAGAGCGAGAACAAAAGGTTTCCAGTGCGCCCGACGCGCGGGTTGATGCGCGACGAGGCAATCGCCAGAATGATCAAATTCACCGCTGCCAGCGCAAAACCAATGCGCCAGGAGATCTCGCCCAGATGCCGCGAGGTGGGTTCCTGGAATAACTTGAGGCTCGGCACGGTGCTGAGCAGGGCGGCGTCTTTGAGATCCGCGGTTCCGGTGGCCACGCGGGTGCCGTATTCCTCGAATTCGCTGACTTTCAGGTCCGTCTTGTTGCTGGTGTTCTCCAGCCGCTGACCGTTTTTCAGCAGCAGGAAGCGGTCGTTGCCAATGGTTTCGATGCGGCCACTGCCGGCTGTGGTCACGGTTTCTTTTCCGGGTTCGGTTGTGGCGATAAAAACGTTATTGCCCGAGAGCAGGGTTGAAGCGTTTTTTTCGACAAAAAAGACGCGGCTGCCATCGGCCGACTCCTGAAATCGACCCGGCTCAACACGGTCCAGATCGCCGCGTTTTTCGTAGTGGTCGCGGATATCCTCGATTTGCTGATTGGCCCAGGGCAATCCAAACAGGGCCAGGCCGGCTACGGCCAGCAGGATCGGCCAGGCAAAGCGAAACAGGGGCGCCAACAAACCCACCAAGCCTTTGCCGCTGCCAAACCAGATCACCATTTCGCCGTCGCGGTACAGGCGCGTGAGTGTCGCCACGATGGCAACAAACAGCCCCATCGTCGTGATGTTGGGCAGAAAGGTCAGCACGGTGTAGCCGACCACCATCATCACGTCAGACGGATTGAAACTGCCGCGCGAAGCCTGGCCCAGGGTGCGGATCAGGGTCATCGTCATGACGACCGTGACCAGCACGACGAAGGTCGCACCGAAACTTCGGGCAAGTTCTTTGCGGATGGAGGAATGGAATAACATCGCTTCGAGGAAAAAGAGGAATTATGAACTTTGAATTCAAGACCGGAACACTCGCGGGCGCGGCCCTTCATAAATGTGATGCATTGTTGCTGCTGGTTCCCGCCGCATTCAAGCCGGGCACGGACAAATTGTCGGTGCTGGTCAAGCAACTTCGCGCCAGCGCCGATCTGGACGACAAAGCCGGAAAATGCGCGCTGATTCACCAACCTGCCGGCGTGTCGGCGCCCCGGCTGGTCGTGGCCAGTGTGGGCGGTGGCAGTGTCAAGGAAATTCGACAGGGAGTTGCCGGCGCCGTTGGCGCGGTGAGGTCTTTGGCGGCCGTCAAAATGGTCTGCCTGTGTTTTGCGGACGCCGCACAGGCGCCCCAACTGGCGGCTGCGGTGCTTGCGCTTGCCGACGCGAGTTATGTTTTCACCACCACCAAATCCAAACCCGAGGGCCGCAAGATTTTGTCAGTGGTGGTGCAGGCGCCCGAAGCCGCTGGTCAAGCGGCGGCGTTTGATGGTGCAGTGGCCACCGTCAAAGGCATCGAATTCGCCAAAGAATGGGGCAACCGGCCGGCCAACCATGCCACACCCACGATGCTGGCCCAGGCCGCCAAGTCGCTGGCGCGGTTCAAAGGCATCACCTGTGAGGTTTTGGGCCCCAGGCAAGTCGCCAAACTGGGCATGGGTTCTTTCCTCGCTGTGGCGCAGGCGTCGGCCGAGGAACTGCGTTTTGTGGTGCTCAAATACAGCGGCGCTGGCAAAACCCGGGCGCCGGTGGTTCTGGTTGGCAAAGGCATCACCTTCGACACCGGCGGCATTTCGATCAAACCTGCCGCCGAAATGGACGAAATGAAATTCGACATGTGTGGCGCGGCCAGCGTGCTGGGCGTGTTTCGGGCTTTGGCCGAATTAAAGCTCGCCATCAACGTGGTGGGCCTGATTCCGACTTGCGAAAACATGCCCGGTGGCAAAGCGCTGAAACCGGGCGATGTAGTGACCAGCATGAGCGGGCAAACCATCGAGGTCTTGAATACCGATGCCGAAGGGCGCTTGATCCTATGCGACGCCTTGACCTACGCTGAACGGTTCAAGCCGCAGGCGGTGGTGGATATCGCCACCCTGACCGGTGCCTGTGTGGTGGCGCTGGGCGGCGTGCGCAGCGGCCTGTTCGCCAGCAGCGACGCACTGGCACAGAAGCTGATGCAGGCCGGAGAGGTGTCTCAAGACCTGTGCTGGCGCCTGCCTCTCGATGACGACTATGCCGAAGGCTTGAAGTCCAATTTCGCTGACGTCGCCAACGTGGCGGGGCGCGCGGGTGGCGCCGTCACCGCGGCGAAGTTTCTGCAACGCTTTGCCGGAAAATTTCCATGGGCGCACCTGGACATCGCTGGCACAGCCTGGAAAAGCGGCGCCGCCAAAGGCTCAACCGGGCGGCCAGTGGGACTGTTGATTGAATACCTGACGCAAAACAGCAAAGTCGGCGCACCAGTCGGCGCACCAACCGGCGCACCAAGCGGCGCACCAAGCGGCGCCAAAGTCACGCCACCGAATACTATCAAAAGAGTAGCTAAAAACCTACGTTAATAGACGGCCTTAGGGCTATTTTTGTGACAGAAATTTCATTTCACTTCAACGCGCCTGACAAGTTGCACCATGCGTGCCGCTTGTTGCGAAAGGCCTGCAACGCGGGCCACCAGGTGTCGGTGGTCGGTCCACAGGCCGCGCTCTTACAACTTGACACCGCTTTGTGGACTTTTTCTGCGCTGGATTTCATCCCCCACTGTTTTGCCGATGCACCGCTAGCCGTGCAGGATAAGTCGTGCATTGTTCTGGGGCAAAGTCAAACTACCGATGCCGCAGCGTCGGCACGCCCCATCCTGGTCAACCTGGATAAAGAGCTGCCGGCTGGATTCGAGCGATTTGAACGCGTGATTGAATTGGTCGGGACGGGTGAGGAAGAGCGTCTGGCGGCCAGGGCGCGCTGGAAGCACTACGCGTCTCGGGGTTATGCCATCGTTCGCCACGACGTGTCTGGCGCTGCCGGATGAGCATTCCCACGCCCCCCAAAAACCTGCCCAGGTTCGTGCCGACCCTGACCGAGGTGGTGCAGTTGCCGGTCGCACCAGCGCCGCCAGCCCCGCCAGTGGCGCAGCCTGTTGTCGACGTTGAAGCGTTGGTGGGCAGAATCATGGTTCGCCTGGAAGGACCTTTGCAGGCCGCGTTGCAGGCTGCCATTGCCACGATGCTGATTGAAAAATTGCGCGAGATGGAACCGCGCGTGCGTGATGAAGTGGACCGCGCCGTGCGACTTTCCGTGCAAGCGGCGATTGCCCAGGAAACTGGCAACCGAAACACCTGACGCGACGACAGGTTGACACGAATAAGCCGTGATGGCTTGGTATCTTCCCTACGGGTAAAAGGCGGCGTTTTGAGCTATCCTGCGCCCCGTGGAATTCAATCATTCACAAGAACGGGCTTCCCGCTCTTAATTTTGGAGTTGATTATGCAAATGAAATTGAAAGTAACCGTAGCCGCCG
>JANNYX010000377.1:0-2145 GCA_031410295.1 Rhodoferax sp. | reverse complement strand
CATAAACTTCATAATGCGCCAGTATCTCGGTCTGCAATTGCGCCAGGCGGCTCAAGGCGAAACGGTCGATCTCCACCATCTGCGCCAGCGGAACGGTGTCTTCCGCCGGGTCAAAGTCACTCACGTTGGCCATCAGGAATTTGAGCGTGTTGCGGATGCGGCGGTAGGTGTCGACCACCCGCGCGAGTATTTTGTCGTCACCTGCGATGTCGCCCGAATAGTCGCTCGCGGCCACCCACAGGCGCACGATTTCCGCGCCGAGTTTCTGGTTGACCACTTGCGGCTCAATGCCGTTGCCCAATGACTTGCTCATCTTGCGGCCTTGCGCGTCCACGGTGAAGCCATGGGTGAGCAGGCCGCGGTAGGGCGCGCGGCCATACATGGCGCAGGCGGTGAGCAGGCTCGAATGGAACCAGCCGCGGTGCTGGTCGTGCCCTTCAAGGTAGAGGTCGGCTTCCGGCCCAGTTTCATGCGCGTGCGCCAGATTGCCGCCTGGGAGATTGCCTCTGTGGCTGCCCTTCAATACCGTCGTGTGGGTGGTGCCGGAATCAAACCACACCTCCAGAATGTCCTGGCTCTTGGTGTAGGCGGGCGCGTCGGCGGCGCAGTTCACCCGGGCGAAAATTTCTTCGGTGCTGACCTTGCTCCAGGCTTCGATCCCGCCGACTTGAACAAGGTCAGCGGCAATGTCGAGGATTGCCATCGTTTTGGGGTGCAGCTCGCCGCTGTCTTTGTGCAAAAAGAAGGGCAAGGGCACGCCCCAGCTGCGCTGCCGGCTGATGCACCAGTCGGGCCGGCCGGCGATCATGTCATGCAGGCGGGTTTTGCCGTTTTCGGGGTAGAAGCGGGTTTGCTCGATGGCGTCCAGCGACAACTGACGCAGCGACTTGGGCGCCTTGTCCCGGGTGAACACACCCGCACCGCCCGTGGCGCCTCGTCCATCTTCGTCATCCATGCGGATAAACCACTGCGCCGCCGCGCGGTAGATCACCGGTGTTTTGTGACGCCAGCAATGCGGGTAGCTGTGGGTGATGTCCACTGTGTTGAACAGGCGGCCTGCTTCGCGCAAGGTGTTGATGATGACCGGCGCGGCCTTCCAGATGTGTTGGCCGCCGAAGAGCGGGAAATCAGGCGCGTAGGCGCCGTTGCCCTGCACCGGATTCAAAATGTCGTCGTACTTGACGCCGTGTGCGACGCAGCTGTTGAAGTCTTCCACGCCATACGCGGGCGCGGAATGCACGATGCCGGTGCCGTCATCGGCGGTGGCGTAGTCGGCCAGGTAAATTGGGCTTAGGCGGTCGTAACCCGGGTCGACGTGGGCCAGCGGGTGTTCGAAGTTGATGCCATCGAGGTTCTTGCCTGTTGTGGTGGCGATGACCTGGCCCGCCAAGGGCGCGCCCGCTTCCCCATAACGTTCAAGGCACTTATCAACCAGCGATTCAGCCAACACCAGAAGCCCGCGCGGTGTGTCGACCAGGGCGTAGACCAGCTCGGGGTTCAGGTTCAGCGCCTGGTTGGCAGGAATGGTCCAGGCGGTGGTGGTCCAGATGACGGCGAAGGCGTCTTTGCCCAGTGTCTTCGCGCCAAAAGCACTTGCCAATTTTTCAGGTTCGGCACACAAAAAGCCGACGTCCACCGTTTGCGATTTTTTGTCGGCGTATTCAATTTCAAACTCGGCCAACGAAGAGCCGCAATCAAAACACCAATAGACCGGCTTCAAACCGCGGTAAACAAAACCGCGTTCCATCACGCGTTTGAAGGCGCGGATTTCATTGGCTTCGACTTCAGGATCCATGGTGCGATAGGGGTGGTCCCAGTCGCCCAGCACACCCAGGCGTTTGAAGTCGACCATCTGGATGGCGATTTGTTCGGTGGCGAAGGCGCGGCTTTTCGCCTGCATCTCGTCACGTGGCAGGTTTCTGCCGTGTTTCTTCTCGATGGCGTTTTCAATCGGCAGGCCGTGGCAGTCCCAACCGGGGATGTATTGCGCGTCCAGACCCTTGAGTTGGCGCGCCTTGACGATCATGTCTTTCAGAATCTTGTTGACGGCGTGGCCCATGTGGATCTGGCCATTGGCGTAGGGCGGGCCGTCGTGCAGGATGAACTTGGGGCGGCCCAGTCGCGCGTCACGCAGTTTTTTGTAGA
>JANNYX010000376.1:0-12696 GCA_031410295.1 Rhodoferax sp. | reverse complement strand
TTCGCTCCTATGCCGGCGTTGCAAAACCTCGCCATGGCCACAGCCATGTCTGCGTTTTGCGCCTTGGCTTGGGCGCGAAATCATCACTTTCATATTGTTTCGGTATCTCTGCGCCGGGGCACCAGTCCTGGATCGGCTGGTGAGAGTTGAATTCCCTACTGTTGCCAGCACGCCCGCGCGAATACACTGTTGAAAATTTTTCACCAAGGAGCTCAAATGCAAAGTTATGACGTTGTCGAATGGGGCAAACCCCTGCAAGCCGCGATCCGCGCCACGCCCACACCCACCGGCACCGAGGTGCTGGTGCGCATCAAATATTGCGGCGTCTGCCACAGCGATGTGCACATCCGTGACGGTTATTTCGACCTCGGTGGTGGCAAACGCTTCCACATGTCCGAACGCGGCATGAAGCTGCCGGTGACGCTCGGCCACGAACCGTATGGCACCGTGATTGCCGCCGGGCCTGATGCCAAGGACGCGCCCATCGGCAAAGACATGCTGGTGTTCCCCTGGACTGGCTGCGGCACCTGCGTGCGTTGCCAGGAAGGCATGGACAACCACTGCATGGCGCCGCGTTACCTCGGTGTTCAACGTCCCGGTGGTTATGCCGACCATTTGATCGTGCCGCACCCGCGTTACCTGGTGGATGCCTCGGGGGTTGACCCGGCCTGGGCGGCGACGCTGGCCTGCTCCGGCCTCACTACCTATTCCGCAGCCGTCAAACTCCTGCCGATTCCCAAAGACGAATGGGTGCTGGTGCTGGGGGCGGGCGGGCTAGGGCTGTCGGCCATCGCCATGCTGCGCGGCCTCGGGCACGAGCGCATCGTGGTGGCGGACCTGGATGCCAACAAATTCGCCGCCGCCAAAGCCGCTGGTGCAGCGGCCACCGTCAGTGCCGGTGCAGCCGACGCGCTGGATCAACTAAAGGCGGCAGTTGGCGCGGCTTCAGGCGGCATGATTTACGGCGCGCTTGATTTGGTCGGCGCTGCGCAGACCTTTGCCTTGGCCTATGCAGCCCTGCGCAAGGGCGGCAAATATGTGGTCTGCGGCCTTTATGGCGGCGAGGCGGCAATCTCCATCGTGCCCACGGTGCAACGCGCCATCATGATCCAGGGTTCCTACGTCGGCAGTCCGCAGGAATTGCGCGAAGTTGTGGCCCTGGCCAAAGCTGGCAAGATCAAACCGCTGCCGCTGGAAAAACGCCCGCCTGACCGGATTTCAGAAACCCTGGACCAGCTCAAAGCGGGCACGCTGATTGGCCGCGTGGTCGCCCAGATGGCCTGAAATTTGCTTGCATCAAATCCATCACCAATTCCGAAAAGTTGAGGATTTGATGGATTTTTACGACGAGCTGTACGGTCTGGACAACAAACGCAGCCAAACCTTGGCGCATTGCGACGCTTACCAGCGCTGGGCCGGCAGTTATTCGCCACAAGCGATGGCCGTCAAGCGCGCGCAGGCCGACGCGGCGTTTCGGCAAGTGGGTATCACTTTTGCGGTGTATGGCGACGATGCGGGTTCCGAGCGTCTGATTCCGTTTGACCTGATCCCGCGCATCATTCCGGCCGCCGAATGGGAAATGCTGCAACGCGGCCTGATTCAACGCGTGCGGGCGCTCAACCTGCTGGTGCACGATGTTTACCACGGCCAGCGAATCATCAAGTCCGGTGTGATTCCGCCCGAGCAGATCTACCTCAACGCTCAATACCGCCCACAGATGCAAGGCGTCAAGGTGACGCTTGACAACTACTGCCACATCGCTGGCGTGGACATCGTGCGCGCCGGCCAAGGCGAGTTTTACGTGCTGGAAGACAACCTGCGGGTGCCCTCGGGCGTGTCGTACATGATGGAAGGGCGCAAGATGATGATGCGCCTGTTCCCGGAGGCGTTCAGCCAGATGCCGATTGCGCCCATCGAACATTACCCGGACATGCTGCTGGAGACGCTTCGCGCCAGCGCGCCCGTGGGTATTGACGAGCCCAATGTGGTGGTGATGACGCCCGGCATGTACAACTCGGCGTATTTTGAACACGCCTTTCTGGCGCAGCAGATGGGCGTCGAACTGGTCGAGGGCAGGGACCTGTTTGTGGACGATGGCCTGGTTTACATGCGCACGACACAGGGGCAGCAGCGGGTGGATGTGATTTACCGGCGCATTGATGATGACTTTCTCGACCCGCTGGTGTTCCGGGCGGACTCGAGCTTGGGCGTGCCTGGCCTGATGTCGGTCTACCGCGCCGGACGCGTCAGCGTGGCCAATGCCGTAGGCACAGGTGTCGCCGACGACAAATCCACCTACCCGTTCATTCCCGAGGCGATCAGGTACTACCTGGGTGAAGACCCGATTTTGAACAATGTGCCGACTTACCAGTGCCGCAAACCAGCGGAGTTGTCTTTCGTGCTGGCCAACCTGGCGTCGCTGGTGGTCAAGGAAGTGCATGGCGCGGGGGGTTACGGCATGTTGGTCGGGCCCGCCGCCAGCCAGGCGCAAATTGAGGATTTCCGCGCACGCCTGGTGGCGCGGCCAGCCGGGTACATTGCCCAGCCGACCCTGGCTTTGTCCACCTGCCCGACCTACGTCGCCAACGGCATCGCACCGCGCCATATTGACTTGAGGCCCTATGTGCTCAGCGGCAAGGACATCCGCCTGGTGCCCGGCGGATTGTGCCGCGTGGCTTTGGAGGCAGGATCGCTAGTGGTCAATTCATCGCAGGGCGGTGGCACCAAAGACACCTGGGTTCTGCAGCAGCCCATGGCGCACCAAAGCCAGCAACAGTTTCAGGCGGCAGCATGCTGAGCTCGACGGCGGACCACCTGTATTGGCTGGCTCGTTACGTCGAACGTGCTGAAAACACCGCGCGGATGCTCGACATCCACCTGCAAAGCAGTTTGCTGGCGGGGGGCCGAACTGAGGCGCAGCACACCCGCGCCGCACGCGCCGTGTTGGCCATCTGCGAACTGGAGCCTGATTTCGATAAGAGAAAAATGCCGCTGAGCAGCGACGCCGTGTTGCGCTTCATGGTGGCGGATGCCGACAACGGCTCGAGCATCCACAAAGCGCTTTATGCGGCGCGCGAGAACGCCAGGGCGGTGCGCGGCGCCATCACGACCGAGTTGTGGGAAACCATCAACGTCACCTGGCTCGAACTGCAAAGACGCCTGCAAAACGATGCCTGGGCGCAGGACATGCCGGCATTTTTTGATTGGGTCAAACACCGCGCCCACCTGATCCGTGGCGTCACCGCCGGCACCATGCCGCGCGATGACGCCTACCGCTTCGTTGCTTTGGGCACGGCACTTGAACGGGCCGACAACGTGGCCCGCCTGCTTGATGTCAAGTTCTATGAAGCGTCCGCTGCCGAACTCAAGGATTGGGACGCCAAAGGCGAGTATTACCACTGGGCGGCGATTTTGCGCAGCGTCTCCGGTTTCGAGATTTACCGCAAGACCTACCGCGACACCATTACCCCGGCGCGCGTCGCCGAGCTTCTGATCCTGCGGGCCGACATGCCGCGCTCCTTGTTGGCCGCGATGAACGTCCTGTGCACCCAGTTGCAGCGCCTGGCCAACCGGCGCAGTGGCCAGACCGAGCGCCTGGCTGGGCTGTTGCGGGCGCAAATCCAGTTTGCGCACATTGACGACATCCTGCAGCAGGGCCTGCACGCCTACCTGACCCAGTTCCTGGACCGCATCAATGCCATTGGCCAGGGTGTCGGGCAAGACTTTCTGGCGGCTTGAGGAGACACGATGCGCCTGATCATCCACCACAAAACGCACTACCGCTACGACGCTGCGCCCAAGCACCTGATCCAGTTGCTGCGCCTGACGCCGCGCGCGGACGCGCACCAGCGCGTGGTGGACTGGCAGATCTCCACCCCAGGCAAACAAACAGCATTCATCGACGCCTTTGGCAACCCGAGTCAAAGCCATGTGATGGCCGCGCCCAGGAAAGAGCTCGACCTGATCGTCCACGGGACCGTGGATATCCAACCTTTGGTGAGCGGCGCGCTTGGCCCCGAAGAGGCAGGGCTAGGCGTGCCCAACATCACTTACCTGCTGCCCACAAGCCTGACGGAGGGGTTCGCCGCGCTGGACGCATTGGCCAAAGCCACCCTGCCGGGCGGCCTGCACACCGAGTGGGACGCGCTGGCCTTGGCCAAAATGGTGTGCCAGGCCCTGCCCTACGCCGCCGGCAGCACCGACGTGACAAGCACCGCCCAACAGGCTTTTGAGGTCGGCAGCGGCGTCTGCCAGGACCACGCCCACGTCATGATTGCCGCCTGCCGCACCCTGGGTGTGAGCGCGCGTTATGTCAGTGGTTATGTCGACCCGGGAAGCAGCCGCGCGGGCGCCAGCCACGCCTGGGTTGACCTTTGGCTGAATGACCACTGGATCAGTATCGACGTCACCAATGAGGTGTTTGCCAGCCATTACCATTGCCGCCTGGCCATCGGGCGCGACTACCTGGACGCCTGCCCGGTGCGTGGCGTGCGCGACGGCGGCCACACCGAGCAGCTTGAGGTGTCGGTCACCGTGCAGACGCTCGAGCCCTAGAATCTCCCCATCGTTTGCAGAAATATTACAGACAGGCCGCCACGCTTCCATGACCTATTGCATTGCCATCAAATTAAATGCCGGCCTCGTCATGTTGTCTGACAGCCGGACCAATGCGGGCGTGGACCACATCAGCACGTTTCGCAAAATGGCTGTGTATGAAAAACCCGGCGATCGGGTGATGTGCCTGCTGTCCTCGGGCAACCTGGCGATCAGCCAGGCCGTGCGCCAGCGACTGGCAATTGGGTTTGACGGGCAAACGGTCTGGACGGCTTCCAATATGTTTGAAGTCGCCAAACTTCTGGGCGACGCCATCCGGGCGGTTGCTGTGCGCGAGGACCATGCCCTGAAAACCGCGGGTGTCGAGTTCAATATCAACCTGGTTCTGGGCGGCCAGATCGCCGGTGAGCCGGTGCGCCTGTTCCATATATATTCGGCCGGCAATTTCATTGAAGCAACGGATGAAAACTGTTATTTTCAGATTGGCGAATCGAAATACGGCAAGCCCATCCTTGACCGGGTTGTGACGCCTGAGTCCTCACTGGATGAGGCCGCCAAGTGCGCCTTGATTTCCATGGACAGCACGCTCAAGTCCAACCTCTCGGTCGGCTTGCCGCTGGATTTGATGCTGTACCAGTCAGACAGCCTGCGGGTGACGCACATTTCCCACATCGACGAAAAAAACGCCTACTTCCAGATGATCCGCAGCACCTGGGGCGCCCGGCTCAAGCAGGTTTTTGCGGAAATTGACGCGCCAACGTGGACGCCAAAATCCGGCCAACTCAAGTTTTACAAACCGGTGCGTGATGAAAACGATGCCGAAACGCGCGCTGCCGGCGTTGACAACAGCCCGACGCCGCCACAGCTTTCCCTGGGCGGCTGACTGCCACCGCATTGACCTTGCGCCTTTTGGTTATTTGGCCTTGCCCAACCCGACCCGGTACGCTTCGAGCCGTTTTTCATAGTCCACGGCATCGCCGTACGCCAGAAATTTCTTGTAGCGCGCGTGGGTGCCCAGCATTTTGTGCGCGTGTTTGATCGGGCAAAAATATTCCTCGGTGCGCGCCAGAATTTCGACCATGTAGGCCATCAGGCCATTGCCGTATTCGCAGTAGGTGCAGTGAAATTTCTCGATGAAGTTCAGGTAACCCAGCTGATGCCGGTCAAACACAAAGAAGTCACCGCGCGGCACTCGGGCAATGCCGTAAATCGGGAAACACACCCATTGGTAGAGGCTGACCAGCAAGTCGATCAGCAGCATGGGAATCAACATGCCGTAAATGACCGGCCCGGTGACCAGGTTCTGCGGCCGGTTGGTCACCAGCCACCTGAAAAAATTCTTCTTGAGTTTGCGGTGCGCATCACGCACGCTGCGTTCAAACTCGACTCGTTTGCCCTTGATCTGGAAGAAGATGCGGCTTTCCTGCCCGTGCAGGGCGGCGCGCAACTCGTCTTCCAGAGCTGCCATCTGGGTCATCAGCTGTTCAACGCGTTCGTTCACGGAATTACCCCCGCTGGTGAACCTCGCCGGCAAGGGCCCGCAATATTTCACCAGGGGGCATTGTGCCCTCGAGTTTCAGGCGCGTTTGAGGTTGTGGTTCTTCAAAGGCAGATCGCGGATGCGTTTGCCCGTCGCCGCAAAAATTGCGTTCAGCACGGCCGGCGCCGCCACGGCAATCGTCGGTTCGCCAACGCCGCCCCAGAAGCCGCCTGACGGCATCACGATACTTTCCACCGCCGGCATGTCGCCCATTCGAATGGCGTTGTAGGCACTGAAGTTTTCCTGCTCCATCTTGCCGTCCTTGACAGTGCATTCGCCGTAAAGCGCGCCCGACAGGCCATAGGCGAACGAGCCTTCGATCTGCGCCTCGATCTGTTGCGGGTTCACGGCGTGGCCGGAATCGGTGGCGGCAACGATGCGGTGCACCTTGACCACACCCTCATTGCTGACCGACACCTCGGCGCAGGCCGCCACGTAGCTGCCAAAACCATGGGTTTGCGCCAGGCCGCGGAACACGCCGGGCGCGGCCGGTTTGCCCCAGCCCGCCTTGTCGGCCACCGCATTCAACACAGCCAGCGCTTTGGGCATATTGGCCAACAGCTTGCGCCGCAGCGCCAGCGGGTCCTGCTTCGTTTCATGGGCGATTTCGTCGATGAAACTCTCCATGTAGATGGCATTCTGGTTCAGGTTCACGCCGCGCCAGAAACCCACCGGCACATTCGGGTTGCGCATGGCGTGGTCGATCAACAGGTTGGGGAAGCTGTAAGTCAGCTGCGCTTCGGGGCTCGGTGGATTGAGGCCCTGGAACACCACCGGATCTTTGCCACCGACAATGTTTTGCGGCGCCACCTGCGCCAGGATGGACTGGCTGGCGATGCGCATGTGCAGCGCCGTGATATTGCCCTGCGCATCCAGCCCGGCCGTCATCTTGCATTGTGACGTCGGGTGAAAACGCCCATGCAACATGTCTTCTTCACGTGACCAGATCAGTTTGATCGGGATGCCAGGCATCTCTTTGGCAATGGCCACGGCCTGGCGCACGTAGTCGGTCATGCCGCGGCGGCCAAATCCGCCGCCCAGGTGCATTTTGTAGACATCACATTGAGACTGCGGCAGCCCCGCGACTTCTGCCGCCGCCGCCAACGCGGCTTCACCGTTTTGCGTGGGTGTCCAGACTTCACAACGCTGCGGCGTCCAGCGCGCGGTGGCGTTCATGGTTTCCATGCAGGCGTGGTTCTGGTGCGGGTAGCTGTAGATGGCTTCGATCTTCCTGGCAGCGCCTGCCATGGCGGCTTTGACGTCACCATTCTGGTTGCCCATCACGCCGTCGGGTGCGTCCAGCGCAGCGCGCAACACCTTGGCAAACTCGGCGCTCGACTGCTTCGCGTGGTCGCCGTTGTCCCACTCGATCGGCAACGCGGCCAGGGCCGATTGGGCGCGCCACCAGGTGTCGGCGACCACCGCCACGGCCGAGTCACCTACCTTCACGACCTTCTTCACGCCCGGTTTGTTGGCAATGGCCGCGGCGTCGAAAGACTTGACCTTGCCGCCAAACACCGGGCTATCCTTGATGGCGGCATTCAACATGCCGGGCAGGGTCAAGTCCATGCCGTAGATCTGCGCGCCGGTGGTTTTGTCCACCGTGTCCAGCCGCGCCAGGCGTTTGCCGGCAATGGTCCAGTCTTTCGGGTCTTTCAGCGTGATGTTGGCGGGCAGCGGCGCCGTCAATTTGCCCGCTGCCACAGCCACCTGGCCGTATGTCACGCTGCGGCTGGAGGGTGTGTGCGTGATGATGCTGTTGGCCGCGACACTCGGCCGCAGGCACCTTCCATTCGTCAGCCGCCGCCTGAACCAACATCATGCGCGCCGCCGCGCCGCCCTTGCGCACGTAGTCGTTGGACTGGCGAATGCCCTGGCTGCCGCCGGTGCCGAAGTTGCCCCAGACGCGGTTGCGCGCCAGGTTGGTGGCGGGTGTCGGGTATTCGGTGCTGACCTTGGCCCAGTTGGCGTCAAGTTCTTCAGCGACGAGTTGCGCCAAACCGGTGAGTGTGCCCTGGCCCATTTCGGAGCGCGCGATGCGGATCACGATGGAGTCGTCGGGTTTGACCACCACCCAGGCGTTGACTTCACTGGGCAGGGTCTGCGCCACCGCCTCGCCTGCGAATGGAATATGGAAGGCCAGCGTGAGGCCGCCTGCCGCGGCAGCAGACGTACCGAGGAAGCTGCGGCGGTTGAGGCCACGGCCGGATGTGTGTGAGAGCAAGGTGTTCATGGCGTGCTCCTTAAGCGATGCTGCCGTCGGCATGTTGGATGTTCAACGCGGCGGTTTTGGTGTCGCCGCCGTTGGCCACGACCTTGATGGCGGCGCGGATGCGGTTGTAGGTGCCGCAGCGGCAGATGTTGGTGATCGCCGCGTCGATGTCGGCGTCGGTCGGTTTCGGTTTGTCTTTCAAGAGCGCCACCGTGGCCATGATCATGCCGCTTTGGCAGAAGCCGCATTGCGGCACGTCCAGCGCCGCCCAGGCCTTTTGCACCGGGTGCGCGCCGTTGGGCGAGAGCCCTTCAATGGTGACGATTTTTTCACCCGCGCCAACGGTGGAGGCGGGGCGCACGCAGGAGCGTGTGGGCACCCCATCGATGTGCACCGTGCAGGCGCCGCAAGCGGCAATGCCGCAGCCGTATTTGGAGCCGGTCAGCCCCAGTTGTTCGCGCAGGACCCACAGCAGTGGCGTGTCAGCCTCCGCTTCAAAGGTGCGCGCCGCGCCGTTGACGTTCAGTTGTGCCATGGGTTGGCTCCTGTTAAATGCGGTGGAAGGGAAAACCGGGCCGACAAACATCTTACGACGGATATCTGGAAGCTGCGCTGCGCTGGTGTTGCGCAGTTGGCGCTGCGATGGCGCCGCGTTATGCTGTCACCCAGCATGACCTCAAGCAATGCCCGCGCGGTTTTGGCCGCCACCCCTTCATCAGGCTACTACGCCGTCATCTTCAGCTCAACCCGCACTGTGTGCGACGACGAAGGTTACGCCGCCATGGCCGAGCGCATGATGGCGCTGGCCGCTTCGCAACCTGGCTACCTGGGGGTTGAGAGCGCGCGTGGCGCAGACGGCCTGGGCATCACCGTGTCCTACTGGGAAAGTGAACAAGCCATTGCCCGTTGGAAACAAAACGCCGAACACCTGGCGGCGCAGGAAACCGGCAAAGCCACCTGGTACGAGCACTACCAACTGCGGGTTGCGCAGGTGGAGCGCAGTTACGGAAAATAATCGCCTGCCACGGGGCAGGGGCAGGGGCAGGGGCAGGGGCAGGCAGATTCAGTTTTCCAGATTTTTGGGTTTTTACAGAGGCAGCAAACAATGGCAATTTACGAAAAACGCACCTATTCGGTGGTGGTCGGCCAAATGGCCGAGGTGTCCCGGCTCTACAGCACGGAAGGTTTTCCGGCTCTGGAGGCGGGCGGGTTCAGCAAAAACCTGGTCGGTTATTTCATCAGCGACACCGGCGAGTTGCACCAGCTGATGCACTTGTGGAAGTTTGACGACGACGCCGCGCGGCGCGACTTCTGGGCCCGCCTGTTTGTCAACCAGCCCTTCATGGCGTTTGCCAAACAACTGCGGCCGCTGTTGAAGACCCAGTCGAACCAGATTTTGCTGGCGGCGCCTTGGGGGCCGCATCCGTAAACCGATTACTAATCAAATAATCGCCTCACTACCCGGCGTGGTACAGCGCCTATGGGTGGATCGAGATACCGATAAATGTTTTTAACTTAAAAACATTGCAAAATGCCACGTATAAGGCCGTCAAAAAATAACGATAGTATGCTATATTATATATAGCAAAAACGCATAAAATATAAACTAATTATCATCTACATTACGAGTTATGGAAACTCTGCGCGCGCCGTCAAAACGCTGGTTCCAGTAGGATATTTGCATGTCTTCGACACGCACGGCGGCGCCCGACCGCGGCGAATGGATGAACTTGCCTTCACCCACATAAATGCCCACATGGCTGAAGGTTTTTTTGAGCGTGTTGAAGAAAACCAGGTCGCCGGGTTGCAGCTCGGCCTGGTCAATTTGCACGGTGGCGGCGGCTTGTTGTTCAGCTTTGCGTGGCAACAACAGGCCGGCGGTCTGTTCGTAGATGGCGCGCACGAAACCGCTGCAGTCAAAGCCACTTTCAAAACTGTTGCCGCCACGTTGGTAAGGCACACCGAGGAAGCCCATGGCGGTGACGACGAGTTCGCCGGCCCTGCTGGTGACAATGTTGACGCGTTGAGAGACATTCAGACCGGCTTCGCTGATCTGCGTCAGCAGGCCTTTTTCAGCCAGAAAATTGTCCATGTCGTCGCCCGGGCCACCCGGCGCTGCCTGCACGGCTGAGGCCAGGAAGACGCTGAAGGTCAACGCGACAATCGGGCGTGCCCAGGCGGCGGGCGGGCGGGCCAGCGAGCAGGCGGGTATATTGGCGCGAAACATGGGCTTGAGGATAACCGGGTTTGAAATGCCGGGTCAAGTTAATGTTGCTTATCCGGTATTGTTTCCAACCTGTTGATCTCATTAAATTTTTAGAGAGTTAATAAATGTTCAAAGCACTGCAACTTGACAACACCAACGGCTTCAAAGGCAGCGTCACAGACATTGAAGAGGCGCAACTGCCTGCTGATGGTGAAGGCGAGGTCACGGTCAGCGTCGCTTATTCCACTTTGAATTTCAAGGACGGCCTGGCCATCACCAACAAAAGCCCGGTGGTGCGCGCCTGGCCCATGGTGGCCGGCATTGACGGCGCGGGCACGGTGGTGGCATCAAAACACCCGGCCTGGAAAACCGGCGACAAATTCATCCACAACGGCTGGGGTGTGGGCGAGACGCGTTGGGGTTGCCTGGCCGAAAAAGCGCGTTTGAAGGGCGATTGGCTGGTGAAACTGCCCAGCGCCTTCACTCTGCGCCAGGCGATGGCAATTGGCACCGCAGGCTACACCGCCATGTTGTGTGTGCTGGCGCTGGAAGACCATGGCGCGACGCCTGGTGATGGCGAGATTCTGGTGACCGGCGCGACTGGCGGTGTCGGCAACGTCGCCGTGGCGCTCTTGGGCAAACTTGGCTACAAGGCGGTCGCGGCAACCGGCAAGCTCAGTGAAGAGGCCTATTTGAAAGCCCTCGGCGCCGCCTCGATCATTGACCGCGCCAGCTTGCAGGCGGCGGGCAAACCGTTTCAAAAAGAGCGCTGGGCTGGGGTGGTCGACGCCGTCGGTTCCCACACCCTGGCCAACGCGCTGGCGCAGACGCGTTATGGCGGCGTGGTCGCGGCCTGCGGGCTGGCCCAGGGCATGGATTTGGCAACCAGCGTGATGCCGTTTATCCTGCGCGGCGTCACGCTGGCGGGGGTGGATTCGGTGATGGCGCCGCTGGCCAAACGCCAACGCGCCTGGGACCGCCTGGCGCGGGATCTGGACGTGGCCAAACTTGAATCAATGATCGATGAGGTGCCGCTTGAAGAGGCCATCGCCCGGGCGCAGCAACTGATGGACGGCAAGCTGCGGGGGCGGGTGGTGGTGCGGATTTAGCGCGCCTCCAGCAGCTTCACCATCTCGCTGTAACCCCTGGCGCGCGCCAATTGCAGCGGCGTGGCACCGGTGCGGTCTTTGAGTTGCAGGTTCGCGCCGGCATCCACCAGCGCTTTCAACGTGGCCTGATGGCGTTTGCCGCCGTCGCCCAGCACGACGGCTTCTATCGCCGCCGTCCAGTGCAGGTTGTTGACATGGTCCAGCGGCGCGCCGGCCTGGATGAGCTGGCGCACCACGCCGTCATGGCCCAGGTGGGCGGCGGCGATCAGGGCGGTGCCGTCGTAACGGCTGGTGGTGAGCTTGGCGCTGGCGCCCAGTTCAAGCAACACGCGCAAAGTTTCTTCGTCATCGGCCACCGAGGCGATGGTCACGCCGTCATAACGGTCGTTTTCCAGCAAGTTCAAATCGGCCCCGGCCTTGGCCAGCGCTTTCAAAACGTCGCGCTGGCGCGCGAAGGCGGCCACGTGCACGGGCGTGCGGCCATGGCCGGCGCGGGCGTTGAGGTCGGCATTCGCCGTGGCGAGTTTTTCGATCTGCGCGACGTCGCCTTTTTGCGCGGCCGCGTGCAGGCCGGTGAAGGCCGACACTTCGGCGGTGCTGGGTGGCGCCTGGGCCATGCCAGCCGTTGGCGTCAACGCACAAGCGGCCAGAACCATGGCGATTCTGAACGCCACGGCCAGGGCGATAGGGTGGGCAGGCCAGCGGGTGTCGACGGCGCTTGGGAAGTTCGATAGGGGAAGGTGCATGGTGTGAAAATATGCAGGGTGATTGATAGAAGTTGATGGAGTCACCGCCCGCCCCGACAGTTCCCCGAAGCTGCCAATTTGCGTTGCACAATCCTGCCATGGCCAATTTGACGCTGCTTGAAAAGCTGACACCAAGGCGCATGTTGATGTTCTCGGCTGTAGCGGCAGTGGTCACCATCGTGCTCAAGACCCTCGCCTGGTAAATCACGGATTCGGTCGGCCTGTTGTCGGACGCGATGGAGTCGTTTGTCAACCTCGCCAGCGCCCTCTTCGGGCTCTTGATGGTGACCATTGCCGCACGTCCCGCCGATGACGACCACCCCTACGGC
>JANNYX010000375.1:0-2697 GCA_031410295.1 Rhodoferax sp. | reverse complement strand
CTGCCGGTGCCTGACAACACAATGCCAATCGCGCGTTCATGCTGGTCTTGCGCCAGCGAGCGAAACAGGAAATCCACCGGCAACCGGTGCCCGCGCGGCGCTGCGGGCTCCAGCAGGTGCAAGGCGCCGTTCAAAAATGCCATGTCGCGGTTGGGTGGAATGATGTAGACGCAGTTGATTTGCACCTCCATGCCGTCCTGCACTTCAAACACCTGCATTCGGGTGCTGCGTTGCACCAGGTCGCGCAGGATGCTGTTGTGGTCAGGCGCCAGATGCTGCACCAACACAAAGGCCATGCCGGGGTCGGTATCGCCCGGCAGACCGGAAAAAAAAGCTTCAAAGGCGGCCAGGCCGCCAGCCGAGGCGCCAATGCCGACAATTGGGAAATCCGACATCGGCTTTATGGCGAGGTCTGGTGTGGAATCGGGGCTGGGAATCATGGTTGAGTTGTCGGTTCAAAAAATTCCGCCGTGCTGCGGCTGCTCGCTTTCGCGTCGTACATGGCCAGATCGGCCTTTTTGAGCAGTTTTTCAATGGGCTCGTTATCGCCGCTGAACACCACGATGCCAAGGCTGGCGGAGCTGCTGTGGCTGTACTCTCCCAGGGAGAATGGCTCGTCGAAGGAGCCTAGAATTTTCTGCGCGACAGCGTTGGCTTGACCGTGTGCCTCCGGGTTGCTGTGGCCCAACCCTTCGAGAAGCACCACGAACTCATCGCCGCCCCACCGTGCCACGCTGTCGCCGTCCCGCACACAGGCCAACAAACGTGCGGACACGCTTTTCAACAGGAGGTCGCCGGCTTCGTGCCCCAGCGTATCGTTGAGTTTCTTGAAATGGTCCAGGTCGAGAAACATCAAGGCGCAGTGGCGGCCGGTACGTGCTGTCGTATGCATGGCGTGTTTCAGGCGATCAATCAAGAGGCGCCGGTTGGGCAGGCCGGTGAGCGCATCTTGCAGGGCGAAAAATTCGAGTTCGCGGTTCGACGCCTTGAGTCGTTGGTACAGCAGGCGAAATTCCAGCAGGTTGTGAATGCGGGTTTTGACCTCGGTCAGGTCATAGGGTTTGGAGATGAAATCCTTGGCCCCTGAGGCCAGTGCGCGCAATTTGAGGCCCGGTTGGGCCGTGATGGCCAATATCGGCGCATATCCGTCAATTTCGATGGCGCTGAGCTGTTTCATGACCTGAAAACCGTCCATTCCTGGCATGTGCAAATCTAGCAGGATCAAGTCAAAATGGTTTTTCTGGTGCAAGGCGCACACCTCATGCGGGTTCAAGGTGGAGGTGACATGGGTGTAGCCGCAGGCTGCCAGCAGTTGGTCAAGCAGCGCCACATTGGACGCCTGGTCATCCACGATCAGAATGCTGGCAGCAAGAATGTCGCTTTGCGTGATGGTCATGGCAGATCCTGCAATGATGTTCGCGCCGTTTTGAATCTCCGTCTGTACGCTGTCGCACATAGGAGCCGGCCATGGGGCGGTTCAGTACGCCATCAAATGCGAGCCGTCCCGATTGGGCAGCGGCCTGGGGTGGCCGTTTTCATCAATCGCAACGTAGGTCAGCGAAGCTTCGGTGACCTTCACATATTTGCGTTGCGCCCGGATGCGTTCCGCATAAACCTCGACCTTGATGGTGATGGAGGTGCGCCCGATCTTTTCAACGCTGCTGAAAAACGACAACAAATCGCCGACGCGCACGGGTTGTTTGAAGATGAATTCGTTGACCGCCACGGTCGCCATGCGCCCTTGGGTGTAACGTGCCGGCACCACCGAACCGGCCAGGTCGACCTGTGCCATCACCCAGCCGCCAAAAATGTCGCCATTGGCGTTGACATCTCCGGGCAGGGGAATCACCTTGAGGACGAGTTCCTTGTCAATGGGCAACTGGACGTCGGCGGAATCCGCCCGGGCGCCCAAACTGGCCGTGGCCTCGGCGCCGGCTCGGCGGTCTGCACTTGAATGGCTGGACATAGGCACAATCCCCTGTTTACTGCTTTTGCGATTCAACTGATTCTCCACGATGCGCCAACACGGTCAAATTGCTGCCCCGGCCCCGGCCAATCTCCAGCCCGGCACCCAGACCGGCCAACCCGCCGCGCGATCTGACTGGTCGACGCTGAGCCGTTTGTTCCCCTACCTGTGGGTCTACAAATGGCGGGTGCTGGCGGCGCTGGCCTTTATGGTCGGCGCCAAGCTGGCCAATGTCGGCGTGCCTTTGCTGCTGAAGAACCTGGTCGATTCCATGAGCCCGAACGGCGGGTTGGTGAACGGCAGCATCGATGTAAGAACCCTGGTGGTCGTGCCCGTGGCCTTGTTGATCGGTTATGGCGCTTTGCGGCTGTCGACATCGCTCTTTACCGAATTGCGGGAATTGGTGTTTGCCAAAGCGACGGAAGGTGCGGCGCGCTCGATCAGCCTGCAAGTCTTCCGCCACCTGCACGCCATGAGCCTGCGTTTTCACCTGGAGCGCCAGACCGGCGGCATGACGCGGGACATCGAACGCGGCACCCGCGGCGTGCATTCGCTCATCAGCTACTCGCTTTACAGCATCATCCCGACCTTGATTGAGGTGGCGCTGGTACTCACGCTGCTGGCGGTGAAATTTGACGTGTGGTTTGCCATCATCACCATCGTGGCACTGGTGCTCTACATCACGTTCACCATCACGGTGACCGAGTGGCGCACCCAGTTCAGGAAGAAGA
>JANNYX010000374.1:0-3623 GCA_031410295.1 Rhodoferax sp. | reverse complement strand
ATACCACGGGTCCATCATGTCGTCTTGGCCGAACGCCACGTCGAGTCCGCAGGCCAGCAGCTCGGGTACGCGGGTGAGGCCTCGGCGCTTGGGGTAGGTGTCGTGGCGGCCTTGCAGGGTGATGTTGACGCAGGGGTTGCTGACCACACTTAAACCTGCCTCGGCCATCAGGTCCAGCAGTTTGCTGACGTAATAGTTGTCCATGCTGTGCATGGAGGTCAGGTGCGAGCCAGTGACGCGGCCATGCAGACCGAGGCGCTGGGTTTCAAACGCGAGCGATTCTACGTGGCGCGAAAGCGGGTCGTCGGATTCGTCGCAATGCATGTCGACCATCAGGCCGCGTTCGGCGGCGATCTCACACAATACCTTCACACTTTGCGCGCCTTCACTCATGGTGCGTTCGAAATGCGGGATGCCACCGACGACTTCAACGCCTAAATCGAGCGCACGTTTCAGATTTTCCACGCCGTTTTTAGCCCGCAACACGCCATCTTGCGGAAAGGCCACCAGTTGCAGATCGATATAGGGCGCCACCTGTTTTTTGACTTCGAGCAGTGCCCGCACGGCCAGCAGACGCTCATCACTCGTGTCCACATGGGAACGAATCGCCAATAGACCTTTGCCCACGGCCCAGTCGCAGTAGGTGAGGGCGCGTTCGGTGATGGCTTGCGGCGTCAACATCGGTTTGAGCTCGCCCCACAGCGCGATGCCTTCGAGCAGCGTGCCGCTTTGGTTGATGCGCGGCAGGCCGTAACTCAAAGTGGCGTCGAGGTGAAAATGCGCGTCAACAAAGGGCGGGCAGACGAGTTGTCCCGCCGCATCGACGACTTCATGCGCAGGCGCGTTGAGCCCTGGCGCGACTTCAACAATCTTGCCGCCCTTCACCGCAATCGACATGTTCTGGCGGCCATCGTGCAGCGAGGCCTGGGTGATGAGCAAGTCAAGCATGTCTGTTCACAAAACCGATCACAAAAGTTGAATGCTACAATAAAAGTAGCGGATAAGTTAATATATTCGACGGCCTCAGGCCTATTTTGTTCCGAAGATTCGGTCGCCAGCGTCGCCAAGGCCGGGCAGGATGTAGCCGTGGTCATTGAGCTGGCGGTCGATTGCGGCGGTGAAGATCGGCACGTCCGGGTGCGCTTTTTGCAGCGCCGCGATGCCCTCCGGGCAGGTCAACAAACAGACAAATTTGATCGACTTTGGGTGCAACTCCTTGAGCCGGTCCACCGCCGCGACGGCCGAGTTGCCGGTGGCGAGCATCGGGTCGACGATGATGACGTCGCGGTCTTGCATGTCGTGCGGCATCTTGAAGTAATACTCCACCGAAACCAGTGTTTTCGGGTCGCGGTAGAGGCCGACATGGCCGACGCGCGCGCCCGGCACCACGTTCAACATGCCCTCCAGAATGCCGTTGCCCGCCCGCAGGATCGACACAAACACCAGCTTCTTGCCGTCGATCACCTTGCTTTGCATTTTCTCCAGTGGCGTTTCAATTTCAATCTCGTGCGTGGGCATGTCGCGTGTGACTTCGTAGGCCATGAGGGCGGCAAGCTCATTGAGCAGACGACGAAAGCTGCTGGTGGACGCGTCTTTGCGCCGCATCAGGGTGAGTTTGTGCTGCACCAGCGGATGGTCGATCAGATGGACCTTGTTGTTCACGGCGCCTGGGGTGTGGTTCATGTTGTTGTGTCCTAAAAATTAAAAAACCGTGCCGTCACTCTCGATGTTCAAGGGTGGCGCGCCACCGCGCAAGCGCTGCGCCAAAACCCGCCCGGCGGCCCAGGTGCCGCCTTCGAGCACACAGGCCAGCGGCATATCTGCTTCAGTCAACCCGAGTTGCACGCGCACCAGGGGCGCCAGTTCGTCCAAAAGCGCAACCGTCAGCGCTCGCCATTCAACGATGAGCTCGTCACCGGCTTGGTAACTGCCTTGCAGCAACGCTGGATTTTTGAATTGGATCACACCCGCGTCGAGCAACAAGCCACCGTTGCGGTATTCGGGCAGAGCGGTGAGTTGATCCAGGCCGGTCACGTTCACGCCAGCCCATTCAAACGGTTCCAGCAGCGAATAGGTGAGCCACTGCGAGAGTTTGTGAAACGGCATCCAGCCTGCCGTTGCGCCTTCGCCTTGAACGGCGCTATGGCGCCAGCAATCGCCCAGCGGCGTGATTTTCCCGTCGGCGAATGTGATGGAATTTTGCGCGGGCCAAATCGCGGACAGTGTGTTCAAGAGCGCGACGAGGATGTCGTGAGCGGCCACGTTGGCGCCATCACCCTGAGCCAGCAGATGGTCATACAAACGCCCGGGTCGACATTGCCCGCCCGCGCCGCCAAACACGTCCGGCTGCGACTCGATCACCTCACCCAGGCGCCGCAACAAGGCGGCACGCCCCTCCAGCCCGACCAGTAGATTGTCTCTAGCAACTTGAAAGGCGTCGCCCAGTTGGCGTGCCGTGATGGCCTGCAAGCCGGCCGCGTCGGCTTGGCAGGGCTGCGTCGGTTTGCTGGAAAAAAGGCCCTTGCAAAAGGCGTTGAAACTGGCCACGCCCAAACCTTCGGAACGCGTGTAAACCTGGTCGCTGCGGGCATCGCGGTAGGACCAATCCGCCCCGGCGCCGGCGTCCAGCAACACACTGACGATGGCCAGGTCGATCTGTGCGCGTGCGCGTTTGGGCGGCGAGACCTTGCCCAGGTCGTCGTTCAGCTGCGCCAGCCGATCCACACCGCCAGCTTCAAAATGGCGCCAGCGGCTGTGGTACGGAATCTTCAGGTCGGGGAAACGTTCGCGTGTGGTTTCAACCACTCGTGCGGCGCACGGCGCGAGTGCCGCGTCATCAATGGCAAAGTAGCTGGACTGCCCGGCACGCGCACGGGCCAACAGGGCGCTGGCGCGGCTGCGAATTAAATTCGTAGAGCGCAACTGGCTTAAGGCCGATGAATAATCTACATTGTTAGCTCTCATATCAGGAGCATTGACAGATTCGACCATGCGCGTCATTCTTTCAAACCGCGCCCCTTGGCGATCTTTAATTCGACGGCGTCGGGCACCTCGCCGGGCGTGAAATAACCCGCCGCCATCTTGGCGTCCATCTCGACGCGGGCGTCTTCGGGAATCAGCCCGTCGGGGATGTTCACCCGCTCTACCACCTCGATGCCGGCGCGGGTGATGGCGTCGTATTTCATGTTGCTCATCGAGACCAGTCGGTGGATCTTGCGGATGCCCAGCCAGTTGAGCACGTCGGGCATCAGTTCCTGAAAACGCATGTCCTGCACGCCGGCCACACACTCGGTGCGGTTGAAATACTGGTCGGCGGTGTCGCCGCCCGGCTGGCGTTTGCGCGCGTTGTAGACGAGGAATTTGGTCACCTCGCCCAGGGCGCGGCCCTCCTTGCGGAAATAACTCACCAAACCCACGCCGCCGCGTTGCGCGCCCTGGATGCATTCTTCAATCGCGTGGGTCAAATACGGGCGGCAGGTGCAGATGTCGGAGCCGAACACGTCCGAGCCATTGCATTCGTCGTGCACGCGGGCGGTGAGTTCGATGGCCGGGTTCGCCAGGTCTTGCGGCTTGCCAAAGATGTAGGCGGTCAAGCCGCCGATGGGCGGCAAAAACACTTCCAG
>JANNYX010000373.1:0-3940 GCA_031410295.1 Rhodoferax sp. | reverse complement strand
CGAAGCGATTCTTGCTCCGACCATGAAGTTTCCGACGACAGACGCCAACAACAGTGCGGTGAATTCCGGCATCCAGTAACCATAGAAAAACACCGATGCGGCAAATAGCCAGAGTGCTGCCGCAAGATGGTTGAACCGCGAAATGCAGAAAAAACCCGCGAGAACAACCGGCAAGAAAAGACAAATAAAGGCGGCGGTCGTGAACAGCACAGCTGGCGACGTCGGGTGGTTTTACAGTTTGAACCCCGGCGCCTTGGCTTCCAACCACTGCTCCAGCATCATCAATATCCAGACCATCTCGCCAAAGTAGCCGGGGTGTTCCGGCAGGCGCTGGGTCAAGAGCGTCTGCACAAAGTCCTGCCGCACCACGCCGCGCGCGGCCAGGCTGTGCAGCGAGTCGCTGGCAAGGGCCTTGAGCGCGGCGTCGCGGTTGGCCCAGACGCCAAACGGCAGGCCAAAACCCTGCTTCTTTTTGCTGAGAATCTCGTCGGGCAGGAAGCCGCGCAGGGCTTCCTTGAAAAACCAGCGCAGCTGCAGGTTTTTGAGCTTGTAGGCGGTCGGCAGTTTTAGCGAAAACACCAGCAGATGGTCGTCCAGCATCGGAAAACCGACACCGATTTGCGCCAGGCGAGTGGCGCCCATAACTTTGGGCAGGTCACTCTCGGCCAGGGTGAAGCGCCAGTCATACGCCAGCTCCTGATTCAAGGCGCTGGCACCGCTGGCCGCTTGCCACATGCCGCGTTGCAGCGTCAGCGGCCGCGTCACGTCAACCAAGGCCATCATTTGCGGCGTCAAGACCTCGGCCGGACCCAGACGCATGACCAGGTTGTACATCTGCAGGCGGTCGGGCATGGGCACGCGCGCCTGCTCGACATAACTGCCCGCTTTGCGGGTGAGCGGCACGGCCGCAGCGACGCGGGTCCCCAGGAGCGGCTCCAGCAGGCCTTTTTGCAGGACGCCCGGGACTTGGTCGTACCAGCCAAAAACGCGGTTTTTGGCGTAACGCGAATTGCCGCCAAAAAGCTCGTCGCCGCCGTCACCGGCCAGCAGGCGCGTCACGCCATCTTCGCGGGCCTTTTTGGCGCAGTAGTAGGCGGGCAGGGCCGAGGAGTTGCCAAAGGGCTGGTCAAAGTGTGCCGCCACTTTGGCGATCCCCTGCACCAGGTCGGCCGGGGTGACGTAATACTCGTGGTGCTCGGTTTTGAAGTGTTTCGCCGCCAGGCGGGCGAATTCCATCTCGTCATAACCTTGGGCGTCAAAACCGATCGAATAAGTGGCGACGGTTTGCCCGCTGGCCAGGCCCGCCATACCGGCGACGGTGGAGCTGTCGGTGCCGCCGCTTAAAAAACACGCCGGTTTGTTGCCGTCGAGCTGGGTGGCCACCGCCTCTTGCAGCAACTGCCGGAACTCGCCTTTCAGCGCGTCGAACGAGGGATTGGCCACTTCTTCGAAACTGGCCTGCCAATACGGTTTGACACTGATCTGGCCGTTTTCAAACCAGCCAAAGTGTCCCGCAGGCATGCGAAAAATGCCTTTGTAGATGGTGCGTGGGGAGGGGATGACGTGGAAATACAGGTAGTCGAAGATGGCCTGAGGGTCAATCTCTGTGCCGGCATCGGCCAGCTCGTCGGCGCGGGCGGCAAAACGCAACTGGCCGTCGACGACGCGATAACAAACCGTCTGGATCGAAAAGCGGTCCACCGCCACAAACCCGCGCCCTTGTTCGTCCGTGAAGCCGACAGCAAAGTCGCCGGTGACCCCCGCGGCCGCCTTGGGTGCGTCAACGGCGACGGCGTCGCGCCAGGCAGCCAGCGGCCCTTGGGCGGCCGCGACGCGTGCGAGGCGGGAATCCGTGAATTTTGCAGAGCCGTTGGTCAGCGCCGATGATTTTCCAGTGGGGTTGTGATGGGGGTTGCCGGGCATGGAGCGAAGTATTGGAGCTTGTCAAAGTGCTTGTGAAGGGAGCCATCAGGCCAAACTTTGCATGGCCCCCGGATTATGCGTGCTGGCGGGCACGGCCCGGGTGGCGCGCGGGTGGACGTATTCGCGTTGCGGCGTCAGGCTTTGCCCGTTGGCGACGGCGTTTTCAACCGCACGGCCCACCAGCGCCGAGCCGCGCTGCAGGCGCATATCATGCGCGGCCAGGTTGGCAAAGTCGCCCGCGTCTGCCTTGAAATTGTTGCGAACGTCGCCCTGGCCGCTTAAGTCAAACCCGCCCGGGCCAACCAGCAAGTTGTTCAGCGCGCGGATGGCATGGGCGCCGGGCATCACGCGCAAAAAGTCGCCGCCCTGCGCCAGTAAATTGACCAGCGTGTTGTTGACCAGGTGAATTTCATTGCGTGCCCTGGTGTAACCCTCGGCGCCAACCGAGACCAAAAAGGCGTTGTCGGTTTCCTGGTTTTGCTCGATCAGGTTGCCCACCACATAACTAAGGCCGCCATTGGGAAACTCCAGCTCGTAACTGGCACTGCCGCCGGGCTCATCAGTCAGGCGGTTGTAGAAAATGTGGTTGAGGGCGGCGCGGCTCTTGAGCAAGTGGCCGGTGCGCGCATGGTGGAAATAACTGCCGCTGACCGCCAGCCTGGCGATGGCGCCCACGTACAGATTGTGGTTGTGGCCGTCCGGGCGCATGTTGTGGCCGAACTCGCAGTTTTCCACGTCCAGCACCGCGTTGGCGTCGTTGTTGGTGAGCAGGCCCATTTCATTGAGCCGAAAGGCGCAATCCTGCAGCCAGAGCGAGCCGCGCTCAAAACGGATGCCTGCGCCATTGCGGCTGGGCACCGCGCAGCCTTCAAAGTCCAGCCCTTGCACCCGCATGCGTTTGGCGCGCACGACCCAGATGCCCTTGCCCTCGGCAGCGGCGCCCTGGGCCAGCAGGCGTGCCCGCCCGCCGACAGCGCGCACGCTGACGTCGTCGTGCTCCCACACGGCCACATCGGCCAGATAGTCGCCCCCATCAACTTCGATGTGCTGCCCGGGGCGGCATTGCCGCGCGGCTTGCGCCAGGGTTTGAATCGCCCGTGTGCGCCCAACGCGCATCGGCGCACTGCCATGGCGCTTTGGCGACGCATCGGTTTGGGCTGCCAGTGGCGACAGCCCCGTCGCCACGGCCCAGGCTGCGCCCAGCTGCAGGGCGCGTTGGCTCCATTGGCGACGTTGCATCATGGCGCGAGGGGTACGGTTATCGATGGCGGCATCAATTGAAGTTATCTGTATTGATTAAAAACACAATAAAGTTGTCTATTAAAGGCCGTCTAATATAATGTATAGTATGTTACATTAATTATAGCAATAATGACAATAAAAAGTACAATAATATATTTAATATCAAATTACAACGTATTTTTTGAGTCTCGTCAGCCCTCAGGGCGCGGCCTCACACCTTGACTCGAATTAGACCGCATGTTCTGGCCCCTTTCGAAGGTGCCGGGGCCGCTTGCAGACGTGCCAAATTTGGCTTGTACACTGAAAGCGAAGGCTGGCGTGCCATGCCACGCTACGACATGCTACGCACGGCGAACGGTCCCTGGCCATTGACATTGAAGGTGCTGATTGAAACCCTCACAACCCGCTTCGCCCAGTGAGCCTTCGCCGGGCGTGCCGCTGGCCTTGTGGATAGGTTACGTTTTTTTTGTCGTCTATGGCAGTCTGGTGCCGCTTCAATTCAACGCGCTGCCGCTGGCGGACGCCTGGCGCGCCTTCCAGAACATTCCGTATTTGCAATTGGGCATTGCCTCGCGCGCTGACTGGGTGGCCAACGGCGTGTTGTACGTGCCGCTTGGCTTTCTCTCGGTGTTCCTGCTCAAAGCGGCGCTGCCGCGCGCCTGGGCGGCGCCCATGCAGGTGCTGGCGGCGCTGTTTTGTTTGGCATTGGCGGTCGGTGTTGAATTCACGCAGTTGTTTTTTCCGCCGCGCACGGTCTCGTTGAATGACGTGATGG
>JANNYX010000372.1:0-8340 GCA_031410295.1 Rhodoferax sp. | reverse complement strand
TACGGCCGTGCAATTGTTGCATCACTGTGCTTTGAATTGCGCGACCGGCCGTGCCTGGCCAAGGAAAGACCGCTGATGGCCGAGCGCCGCCCCTATCACCGCGAACCCGAGGAAAAACGCCGCGAGCAGTTGATGCAAGCGGCGCTGGACCTGATTGCGGAAATGAAGTCCGAGCACATGTTTTCGCGCCCCATCGTCACCGAAGTCTTGCCGCTGTCCAACTACTGGCCGGCTGAGGACTACCACCAGGACTTCTTTGAGCGCAATCCCAACCAGGGGTACTGCATGGCAGTGGCCGGGCCGAAGGTGGCCAAGTTCCGCAAGACTTTCGCGCGGCTTGCGAAGGTTTGAGGCGAGGCCGGCGCCGGCACAAGCAGACTCGGCTAGACGCCAGGCCGAAGTCAAGCAGCGTTGAATTTTTTGAGCTGCATGCTCAACCCCACCGGGTTCATCGTGAAGGCCATCAGCTCCTGCGGCGGCAACTGATCGGGCGTGTTGACCTGTTCGATGTCAAAACTCGCCAGCAACATGGCCATCGCCATTTTCATTTCCAAGAGGGCCAGGTAACGCCCGGGGCACATGCGCGGCCCAGAGCCGAAGGGCAATGAGGCGCGTTTGGCCTCGTTGCTGGGCGCTTGCGGCGCATCGGCCAGCCAGCGTTCGGGCTGGAACTCTGCCGGGTTGGCAAACCACGGCTCGCTCACGCTGTGGTCGCGCAAGACACCCCATACCACGCTGTCTTTTGGCACCGCCACGTCGCCCACCACCGAGTCACGCAGCGCCTGCAAGGGGATGAAGGGCGCCACCGGTTTGAGGCGCATGGTCTCGGTGCAGCAGGCGTCCAGGACCACCAGGCTGTCCATCAGCTCCAGGGTGAACAAGGCCGGGTTGGGCGCGTGCGTGCGAACCTCTTGCTGTACACGCTGCAAGGCGGCCGGATTGGCCTTGAGCAGGTAGATCATCCAGGCCAGCGTATTGGCGGTGGTGTCTTCACCGGCCAGCAGCATGGTGAGCACGTTGCCGGCCACTTCCGCGTCGGTGACACCACTGCCCGGCAGGTCGGCCGCGACAATCATGGCCTCCAGCAGGTTGCGCGGTTTTTCGCGCAGACCGGGCTCTTGTGCCAGGCCTGCCCGCGCCTGCGCCACGTACTCGCCGATGGTGGTGTTGATCACCGCCACACTGTCGTCGAGCTGGCGGTCCTTTCGCGTTTTGAACCAGCGCCAGTACGGCGCCAGGCTCAAGGCGCGTTTGAAGATGGCCGGCAAAATCTGGTCCAGATGGCGCTGGATCACGTCCTCGCCGGCCTGCAGGGTGTTGACTTCCTTGCCAAACGCCAGGCCGGCAATCGCGTCGACGGTAAAACGCATCAGGTCGGCCTGCAGGTTGATTCGGCTGCCGCTTAGCGCCGCTGTTTGCCAGCGCTGCTGCAAATTCAGTGTCACCTTGACCAACGCGGGGAAATAGGCGCGCACATGCCCTGGCGCAAAACTCGCCATCACCATGCGCCGCTGCTGGCGCCAGCTCTCGCCTTCGGCGCTGAACAGGCCTATCGGCAGGCCCATCTCGCGGCCGATTTGCGACGCCAAGGGGCTGCGCCTGAATCCCTCGGGGCGGTCTTTCATGACGCCCGCCAGCAGTTCAGGGTCGCTGATGACTAGCAGTTTTCTGGCGCCGATTTGCATCTGGAAAAGCGGGCCGAAATCTTTTGCCCAGGCTTCGACGTTCTGGTGGATGCGTGCGCGCGTGACCTGGAAGGTGTTGCCCACAATGGGCCAGCCGCGCGGGCCGGGCAGGTCGGAAATTTGGCGGAGGGTCGAAGTGTTCATGGTGCGGGTGTGACGAAAAAAAAGCACTTGGCCAAGCCGGCTTTGGCTGAGCTTTGCCGGAGCTTCGGCAAAGTTTTGTCGGGCCATCTTACTGCGCTGTGCCGCGCCGCCGACACCGCCGCAGTCCCGGTGGCGTCTGCCATCCTCGTAATAAAAATCCCGTCAATAATCCAGCCCGATGATTCACTCTGCCAATCTTGCTTTTCAATACCCTGGCGGCAACGAGATTCGATTCCCCGATGTCGACGTGCCGCAGGGCGGCGTGTTGCTGCTGCGCGGGCCGTCCGGCTCGGGCAAATCAACCTGGCTGGCGCTGGCGGCGGCTTTGTTACGCCCTCTGCATGGGCGAATCTCGGTCGCCGGCCAGGACCCGAACGCGCTGCAAGCCGTTGCCGGGGATGCCTGGCGCGCCAGCACCATTGGCTTTTTGCCGCAGAAACTTCACCTGAGCGCGGCCTTGACGGTGCAGGGCAATCTGGAACTGGTGTTTTACGCTGCCGGGTTGGCCAATGATGCGGCCGCAGTGGCCACTGCCCTGGCGGCTTTGGGGGTGGCCGATCTGCGCTGGCGCAAACCCTCACAACTCTCGGGTGGGCAGGCGCAGCGGGTGGCGTTGGCGCGCGCGGTGTTGCGCCAACCGAAGGTGATTCTGGCCGATGAGCCGACGGCCAGCCTGGACGACGAAGCCGCCAGCGCGGCGATTGGATTATTAAGCGCCACCGCAAAGCGTTGTGGCGCCACGCTGGTGATCGCCACCCACGACGCGCGGGTGCTGCAGGGGCTTCCCGGCGCGGTGTTTTTAAATCTCATGAATAAAAACAACTTAAGGCCGTCAGAATATATAGATAGTATGCTATGAATACAATAGCATTGTCGTTTCGTTACCTGTGGGCCAAACCGCTGGCCGCAGCCTTGAATTTGCTGCTGCTCAGCCTGGGCTTGGCGTCGATGGCTTTTTTGCTGCTCATCGGCGACCAGCTGGACAAAGCGTTTGAGCGGGATCTGGCCGGGATTGATGTGGTCGTCGGCGCCAAAGGTAGCCCGTTGCAGTTGATCCTGGCCGGCGTGTTCCACCTCGATGTGCCCTCGGGCAACGTGCCACTCAAGGCGGTGGACGCCCTGCGCGAGCACCCGCAGGTGGCGCGGGTGATTCCCATCAGTCTGGGCGACAGCTTCAGGGGGTTTCGCATCGTCGGCACCTCGCTGGACTACCCGCATCACTACCGGGCCACAGTGGCTTCAGGCACGTGGTGGCAAGCGCCGATGCAAGCCGTGCTGGGCACGCATGTGGCGGCGCAAACCGGCCTCAAACCCGGCGATGAATTTGAAGGCAGCCACGGTCTGGGCAACACCGGCCAGGTGCACGGCAACACACCTTACCAGGTCAGCGGTGTGATGGGGCCCACGGGCGGCGTGCTGGACCGTTTGATCCTGACCGCCACCGAATCCGTCTGGCAAGTGCATGAAAGCGCCACCGCCAATGACGGCGCCGACAAAAAAATCATGCAGGACGAGCGCGAATTGACACTGGCGCTGATCCAGTACAAAACACCTCTGGCGGCGGTGACGTTTCCGCGCTTCATCAACAGCAGCACCGAAATGCAAGCGGCGGCGCCGGCGATTGAAATCACCCGCTTGTTGCGCATGTTGGGGCTCGGCATTGACGTGATGCGGGCGCTGGCGGCGATTTTGCTGGTGACCGCCGCCCTGAGCGTTTTCATCGCGCTGTGGAATGCCGTGCGCGAGCGCCGCGCTGACCTGGCGCTGTTGCGCATGCTGGGCGCGCCGCCGGTAAAATTGGCGGCGCTGTTGTTGTGTGAAGCCTTGTGGCTGGCGCTGTTGGCAAGTTTGCTGGGCGTCCTTTTGGGCCAGGGCCTGGTGGCCTGGCTGGGCTGGTTGTTGCAGCTGGACCAGTCTGTGCTGCTGGGCGGCTGGGCCTGGCCGGCGTCGTTGTGGGGTGTGCCTTTGCTGGCGATCGGGGTGGCGGCGGGCGCGGCGCTGGTGCCGGCCATCGACGCTTACCGCGTCAGTGTGTTTGAATTGTTGAGGTGAGCTGAAACCTCGTTGACAACAGGACTAACCACGGGATTTATCACAAAATTAACCACAGGACTGACCATGAATAGAACGGTGTTTGCCCCCTTTGTCCTCATTGGCCTGGCGCTGGCTGCCAGTTACGCTGCAGCACAGCCGAAACACGACAGCAAGGAAATCCAGCAGGACATCACCCGCCACCGGGCCATGGCCGCAGTCCATGAAGGCGCTGCCAAGTGTTTTGAAGCGGGGAAAAAAGAAGAGGTTTGCATGAAGGAATTGCAGGCCGCTTGCAAAGGCCTGGCCATCGGTAAATACTGCGGCATGAAACACGAACATTGAAGTTTTTTGCAACCTGGTGTCCAATACCTTTTCCCAGGAGTACCCCATGAAATTGATTCCGTCTTTACTGGCTGCGCTGATGGTCTTGGCGCCGCTGGCTGCCTCGGCCCAACTCAGTTCTCCGGTTCCCGCGGGCACCGGCCCGGGCATACATGGCGCCAACAGCCCGTTTGCGCCGATTCAGGAGCGCAACGACGTGTTGCCGTGGTCCCTGCTCAGCGAGGTGAAAACCCGCGCCGAGAAAAACCGGCTGTTGCCGGTGTTCACGCCGCCCATCCAGGCCCTGAACCAGAAGACGCAACGCGTCCAGGGTTTCATGATGCCGCTGGAGCCCGGTGACAAGCAGAAGCATTTCCTCTTGAGTTCGGTGCCGCTGTCCTGCGGTTTTTGTGTGCCCGGCGGGCCGGAAAGCATGATCGAAGTGAAGACCAAAACACCGGTGAAATATTCGATGGAAGTGGTCGTGGTCGAGGGCAAATTCAATGTGTTGAATGACGACCCCTATGGCCTGTATTACCGTATCACTGACGCGGTCAGCGTCAAATAATCTCGATGCTGATCGGCCGTCGCCAAACTGGGCAGCACTGGGCGCTGGTGTGGGTCGCCTCGTTTGCGCTGGCGCTGTTGCTGGCGCAGACGCTGGGCCTGTTGCATGGTGTGGTTCACCCTGACGCCAAAGCTGCCGGTCGGACACAGGTTGCCGAAAACCTTCGGGCGCCTGCGGGCACGGTCGTGGATGAATTCTCCCTGCGCGATGAAGGCCGCAGGTTCCTGAGCCTGCTGTTTGCAGGGCACCAGAGCGACTCTGACTGCCGCGGCTACGACCAACTCTGCCATTTTGACGCCATCGCTGGCTTTGCCGCGCCCGCCTTGGCGTTGGTGCTGCAAAGCTCCGTTCTCGTGCTTCTTGCGGGTCTGGCAACCGCCCGCTGGCATGCGCTTTTTCAAGCGCGTGGCCCGCCTTCTCCTCGCTGAATTTTTGATCTGAAGTCGTTGCCTGCCGGTGTTTTCACCCGCGGGTGGTTTCGCATTCTTTTTTGATTCTTCGAGGTACACATGAAAAATTCATTCGCGCGCCACGCCGTGGGCCTGGCCGCTTTGGCGTTCCTGTGGGGGCACGCATGCGCACAGACGCCCAACCCGTCCCTTAATTCACCATCCAACCCGGCCACACTGAAAGAAGTGACGGTCATTGGCAACCCCTTGGGCGCAACAGACCCGATTGCGCCGGCGACCCAATACTCTGGCGACGGTCTCTTGTTGCGTTCGCAAACCACGCTGGGTGAAACGCTGGATGGCACACCCGGCATCAGCAGCAGCTACTTTGGCCCCAACGCCAGCCGGCCCATTATTCGCGGTCTTGATGGCGACCGCATCCGAATCCTGCAAAACAGCGGCGCCAGCATCGATGCCTCCGGTCTGAGTTTCGACCACGCCGTGCCGGGCGACCCCATCACAATGTCGAGTATTGAAGTGCTGCGCGGACCAGGAGCCCTGCTGTACGGCGGCAGCGCCGTGGGGGGCGCCGTTAATGTGATAGACAACCGCATTCCACGCGAACCGCTGTTTGATGAAAGGGGCGGCATCGCTGGCAAGGCCGATCTGGGTTTTGCCAATGGCAATGCCGAACGCGGCGCAGCTCTGGCACTGGAGGTCGGCAATGACCGCTTTGCCATCCATGCCGACGCGTTCAATCGCAACACTGGCGACGTGTCCGTGCCGGTCTCACTGGCCTGCGCCAAGCCGGGATCGCCCGCGCTGGCCAACAAGATCTGCAATTCAGCCGCGCAGACACGCGGAGGCGCAGTGGGTGGCTCGGTGTTTTTCAACCAGGGGTACCTGGGCGCGTCTGCAGACACCTATGCGTCAGATTACGGAACCGTTGCCGAAGACGAAGTCTTGATTGGCATGAAGGCAAAGCGCTACGCGCTGGAAGGCGAAATACGGGGTTTGAGTGGCCCGCTGCAAAGCGTCAAGGGGCAAATCAGCCGAACCGACTATGAACACACAGAGTTTGAAGCCGGTGTTGTCGGCACTGTATTCAAAAACGCCGGCAATGACCTGCGCCTCGTGGCCCGCCACGCCAAACTGGGGCCACTGAACGGCGTCGTGGGCTTGCAGCTCGATCGTTCGCAGTTTTCAGCCGATGGCGCGGAAGCCTTTGCGCCCTACAGCCGGACCGACCAGAAGGCACTGTTCGCTTATGAAGAATTGCCGCTTTCCTGGGGCAAACTGAGCTTTGGCGCACGGCTGGAGTCGGTCAACGTCGAATCCATGGGCAATCCGCTGGTGGCCCGGTTTGCGCCCGGCAGCCGCAGCTTCAACCCGGCCAGCTACGCGTTCGGGGCCTTGTGGAATTTCTCGCCTGCGTGGCAACTCACGTCCAACCTCGCCTACACCGAGCGTGCGCCCAAAGACTACGAACTGTTTGCCGATGGCCCGCACGTGGCCACCAACGCCTATGAAGTCGGCAATGCCAGCTTCAGCAAGGAGCAATCAAGCAATTTGGATGTAGGGGTGAAGTGGAAGAATGGCGCGCATCGCTTTGCGCTGAACGCTTTCGTCAACCAGTTTGGCAACTTCATCGCGTTGGATGCCACGGGCGTTTTGCGCGACAGCGATGGCAACGGTGGTGGTGGCGTCAGCGTGACGGATTCAGGCAACGCAGACAATACCTCGGCGGAGTCTGGCGGCGCGGCACGCATCCTGCCGGAGTTCGTTTACGCCCAGGCGCCGGCGCGATTCACCGGGCTGGAGGCCAGCGGCAACATCCGCCTGCTGGATTCCGGGCAAACGCTGGATCTGGAACTCACCGGCGATATGGTGCGTGCCGTCAACACCGCGACGGGGCAAAACCTGCCGCGCATTGCGCCGGTGCGTGTGGGCGCCGCGCTGGTCTGGGCGCAAGGTCCTTGGGGCTTGCGAATTGGTGTCAACCATGCTGCTGCGCAAAACCAGGTGGCGGCGGGCCAACCCGCAACAGAGGCCTACACATTACTTAACCTCGCGGCAAATTACCGGCAAAAGGTAGGTCCTGCCAGCTTCTTCTGGTTTGCGCGCATCGACAACCTGGGCGATGTGCTGGCCTACCCGGCGACGTCGATCCTGACGCAAACTGCGCCTGGAAAATCGCCTCTTCCAGGACGCACTGTCAAAGCTGGCTTACGGGTGAATTTTTAGCGCACATAAAGGCCCCGAGGCGTTCATTGGCGCGGCGCGGCGGTTGGTAGACTCGGGCCACCTGTTCCCGCCCCGCCCATGAACCTGCCGAATTTCTCGCCCGTCTTCGCTTCGCTGATCCCGGTCATCCTGCTCATTTCGGTTGGTTTCATCGCCGCCCGCGCCCAGTGGCTGCGGCCGGAATCCGTCAAAGACCTCTCGACCCTGCTGTTTCTGGTGCTCACGCCGGCCCTGATGTTCCGCACCATGAGCCGCGTGAACTTGCAAAGCCTAAACCTGCTGCCCATCGCGGCCTATTTCACGGCGGCGGTCGCCTTGTTTGTGGCCGTGGTGTGGATCGGGCGCGGCACGCGCCGGGCCGCCGCGATGGCGATTTCAGCCACGTTTGGCAACACCGTGGCGATCGGCATCCCGCTGATTGGCCTGGCTTATGGCGAGGCCGCGCTGGTGACGCTTTTCACCATCGTCGCGGTGCATGCGCTGATTCTGCTGACGCTCACCACGGTGGTGTTTGAACTCGCCGTGGCGCGTGAATCGACGCTACATTCACCGCTTGGGCATTCGGCCGGCGGAGTGAGGCGGCTGATGCTGAACATTGCCGTGGCCGTCAAGAACGGCATCGTCAACCCGGCGACCCTGCCCACGCTTTTGGGCCTGGCGTACGCGCAGACCGGTTTGGCCCTGCCCGATGTGCTGGACAACACGCTGAAGCTGCTGGCGGGCGCCATGGCGCCGGTGGCGTTGCTGCTGGTCGGGGCCACCTTGTTTGGCGCGCGGGTGGGCGAGTTGGCGCGCCCGGCGCTGGGCTTGACGCTGCTCAAAAATGCGCTGTTGCCGCTCTTGGTGGCGGCCTCCGGCTGGGCCTGGGGCGTCTCTGGGCTGACGCTGACGGTCATGGTCGTCGCCGCGGCGATGCCGATTGGCGCCAATGCCTTCCTCTTTGCGCAGCGCTACA
>JANNYX010000371.1:0-2784 GCA_031410295.1 Rhodoferax sp. | reverse complement strand
GAATTTGCCACTCACTGCGTCGGTGCCAGGCGCGAGCAAACGGCCTTTGAGGTACTCGATGGTCTTGTCATCCACGGCCACCAGCCCGGCGCGCGCTCCGGCTTCAATCGCCATGTTGCACACCGTCATGCGGCCTTCCATGGAGAGGGCACGGATGGCGGAACCGGCAAACTCAATCGTGTAACCCGTGCCGCCCGCCGTGCCGATTTTTCCGATGATGGCCAGCACGATGTCTTTGCCGGTGCAGCCTTTGGGCAGCGCGCCCTCGACCTTGATCAACAAATTCTTCGCCTTCTTGGCCAACAAGGTTTGCGTGGCCATTACGTGTTCGACTTCACTGGTGCCAATGCCATGCGCCAGCGCGCCAAACGCGCCGTGGGTGGAGGTGTGTGAATCGCCGCAAACAACGGTCATGCCCGGCAGCGTGGCGCCGTTTTCGGGGCCGATCACGTGCACGATTCCCTGGCGCTTGTGCAGAAAGGGGAAGTAGGCCGCCGAGCCGCCGCTGGAGGCGATGTTGGCATCCAGCGTGACGATCTGCTCTTTGCTGATCGGGTCGGCAATGCCGTCGTAACCGTTTTCCCAGCCGGTCGTCGGCGTGTTGTGGTCCGCCGTGGCGACGATGGAACTGATGCGCCACACCTTGCGCCCGGCCTGGCGCAGGCCCTCATACGCCTGCGGGCTAGTGACTTCGTGCACCAGATGCCGGTCGATGTAGAGCACCGTGGTGCCGTCGTCTTCGGTGTGGACGACGTGTTCGTCCCAGATTTTGTCGTAGAGGGTTCTTGGCATTTGAATCTCGGGGTTAGCTGTTGATTTTAAACGGGCTGCCTGTTACGGGGCATTGTCGTTTTTTGTGAGTCCGGATAGAGATTCCGCAAGGCACTAGATATTGCGCAAAAGTAGTTCATTGGACTACAATCGATTGATGGATTTTGAATGGGATGAGGCCAAAAGCGACGCCTGCTATGCACAGCGCGGTTTTGACTTTCCCTATGTTGCGCAGGGGTTCCTGGACGACCACCGTGTTGTTCGCCCAGACATGCGCTTTGAATACGGTGAGGAACGGTTTCAGTTGCTGGGCGCTGTTGACGGGCGGATTTACCAAGTGGCCTACACGATGCGGGGCCAAGTGATTCGCATCATCTCCGCCCGAAAGGCAAATTTACGTGAGGTCAGGCATTATGAAAACGGTGCGTTTTAAGCTGGAGAGCGCCAAATCCAAAGCCGGAGTCAAGGCCGCCGCCAAACCTGTTGCGGGGCGCGTGAATGTGCGCAAACTCAATGCCACGACCGAGGCCGACATTCAGGCGCATGCCCGTGAAGACGACGCCGCCGCCGTTCAGGATGCGGCCCTGTTCGCGCAACGTGTGCGCAAACGGCTGGGGCTGACGCAGGCGGAGTTCTCACGGCGTATCGATGTGTCGCTGGACACCATCCGCAATTGGGAGCAAGGCAAACGCAGCCCGACTGGCGCGGCGAAGGCGCTGCTCAGGGTTTTGGACAGGGCGCCGGAGGCGTCTTTGGCAGCGTTGGGTAAGGCGCAGAGCGGGGGTTGAGCTTGAGGTTTGCTGGCGAGGCCAGTTGACTTGACGGCATGGCGGCGTAACTTGGACGACGACTCTGCCGAAATCAATATACCTGTTGATTTCGGCGGGTTAGGATGCAAAGTCCATGGCTTCAAAAGCTTTTCTCAATTCGAACGAGCCACGCTTTCTGACTGGTCGCCAGGTTATTCCGCAGTTTTGCGGGATATATCAAAGCCCGTACAGATGACAGCTTGCGCACCATCGGCAATCAAACCCTCGACATGACTGAGCCGCTTTGGCGGTCCTTCAAGATAGAGAGGTTCCTGGACTTGCTGCAGTCCAGACATCTGTACTTAAAAAATCATCACCGCCCTGCGCACCAAAGACTCGGCAGCCCTGGCCGGCTTGAACCCGAAACGCCTGCAAGCGGGCAGCTCCGAAATCCGCAACTGGCTGGTGGCGGGGGAAATGGCGCGTCAGCTGGATGTGGAATGGTTGCAGTATTTGCCGGGTTTACGCAGTGATGCGTTGACGGGGACGGGGCTTTGTTTTGCAGCTTGGACGGTTTTGCCGTAGGGGCAAATGGACATGTTGTGGACGACATGGGAAGACTTTAGAGGTAACCGGCTGGCGTGTCACTTCCCCGGTGGGATCGGGCCGGCGAGGCACTCAGCTACGCGGCTGTCCCCGGCCCGCGGCCTTCTCCTTGATGCCGCTGCGCCGAGCGCCCCGCCGACCTGATCCTGATTTCAGTCTGTTGAGCTGACCTCAATCTGGCGAACTCACTCGGGGCTGGACCACGCCGCAGCGACCGGTTGAAGTGCTGAAAATCCGTTAAAAAGTAATTTTATACAAAAAATAGATTATGAATAGTTCAATTACGCTATGTTATACATATCTAATTATTGAATATATTAGACGGCTTATATCGGATATATTTTCTACTATATATATCAGAATACATATACTTGGCCGGCCATCCGTAACCCAAGCCCGCCAGCCGCACCGCTACAGCGTCCTGCCCTCGTTATGCATACAAACGCCTGATCTTGGCCAAGGTTCCCGCTTTGATCACTCCTTTTTCTCCTGTGCATTACTTCGATGCCTTCGAGCGCACAGTGCTTCTAACAGGGGGTCATATTTGAATGGAAATATCTGCCATCAGGGGCCAATTCCGGGTGGCAATTAACAGGTGTTCGGCAACTTCCGGCGCAACCAGCGGCTCACGCGTCTGAACCTGCGCGGGCGCGAGAAG
>JANNYX010000370.1:0-4784 GCA_031410295.1 Rhodoferax sp. | reverse complement strand
AACTCGCTGCGTTCACTGCGTTCTCTACGCTCAAACAACTGCGCCAAAAATGTTAACGATGCGCGCAAGCGCGCTGGCCGCAAGCCCTGCGCTCCTCAGCGCCACAGAGTGAGGCGCTGGGGCGGGGTGGGTGGCGTGGGGGGGCTGATTCCGCAGGTCCGGTCGTTGGCAGCGTTCACTACCGGTGATACTCCAGACCGATTGCGGGTGCAGAGATCTGCGATCTGCCTTTTCGAAACCAGCCATTCGGCTATGCGCCACCTCAAATTTCAGGGATTAGCAAAAATATGAGCTTAAAAAAATCAGTGGTGCCGCAGGGGAACTTCTGATGAGCGTGCCCATACTAGATGCCTCCGCGTGGCGCGAATACCGCGGCAAACCCGCCAATTCCGGCATCAATGCGACCACTCACATGGCCAAGGTCGCCGACACCACGGGGAGACTCAGGGATTGCTTGGTCAAACTTCTGCCGACAAATACGCCAGCGCTACTCTGCGAGGCAATAGGCTGGCTATTAGCTCGGAAAAGTGACCTGGCACATCCAGCGTTCGGTGCAATCATCTTGGTTCCCGTCGAAGAACTACGCAAATCCGGCCCCCTGCCTCCGGAATTCAACGGTATGGCGCTCTGCCCTGCGTGGTGCAGTGAAGTCGTATCCGGCAAGACGGTGAAGCAGGTCCACACCATGGCGTTTTATGTTTCCAGAAAAAACTGCCTTCGAAGCAAGGACGCAAGGAAGATTGCAGCCTTTGACCTATGGAGCGATCTGCGTGATCGAAATTTTGGAAACGTGATTGCGTCTGTCAAAGGCGGTTACGTCGCCATCGACCACGAGACCCTACTCCATGATCTGCTTTGGCTCCCCGCTGGGCGCAAATACTTGGAACGAAGCCTGTTAAACGAGGCGAAAAGCGCATTGGATGCCGTTGGGATTAAGAAATTTCAGGTTGACATGGCTAACGCAGCCAAAGGCCACTCAAAAGCCCTCCAAGACGCAAAAGCGGACTTAGCGGATATTGTTGCAAAATTAGAGCCCGTGAACGCCACTGCTCTGACCCTGAGCATCGAGCAAACCCTCGACCATAGGTCGCAGCCTGATTGGATGTCCAACAAACTGGGGGTGATCGCATGAGCAGCCCAACTTCACTATTTGGCGGCATTGATACCGCGCACCTCAGCCGAATCGCTACTGCGCACCGAAACCATGCTTTTCTGGCGCGTGGACAACCATCGAACTTCAACCCGATGCATTCGTCCCGCAGCGTTTCACAATCGGAGTGGTCGTCCAGTCGCAAGGTGACCGCCTGCATTTCAAGCTGCTCGACGACTTTAAGAAATTTGAATGCCTGTATCACGAACAGTTCCCACAAAAGTCAGTTCGCGAGCTTCTGGCCTATGCAGAGGAGGCCTTAAGAAAGGCTGCCAGAGCGAAAACAGCCATTCCGGAAATCCGTTTCGACACAAATTGCCTGATGCTCGCCGCTCCAAACTACACCTCTGGCGATGATCGCGAAGCCCCCGTTGATCGACTCTTTTCCGAGGTGGTGGTCATGGCGCCGTCTGGAAAACGCAAAGGCACCGAGTTTGAGTTCATCGGCACGCCCAAGGCTCGCCAACTGGTCAATCGGAGGCTTAAAGAAATTGCCAAGATGGACTTTGAAAAAATTGTTCCATCTGAGGGTCAAGGCTTGCTGCTCGACTACGAGGGCGTCAATCACTTTTTGGACCTGAACATCCTGACTGCAGGAGCCTGCGGCAGCGTGACCTCGGCAGCCTACAAGTCAGTCCAAACTGTCGAAATCAACCTGCTCAAATCAAGTCGGGATCTGACGACCTATTCGCGTGTCAAAAAGATGGACAACATCGGACTGTTTCTACTGATGCCTCAACCAGACCTAATGGAGCCCAAGGACTTCAAGAGAATCGAAGAAACCATCGGAGAGCACGAGTGGAAGCTCGAACGTGATGGATTCCGTGTCGTTAGCCTTGCAGCTCCTGCTGAACTGGCACAAGAAATTTACGACTGGGCGAAGCCATCAATTTAGAACAATAGAGCGTTGAATCCAAACAGTCGGCTTTTTAGCGATCTAACGAATGATCGAGTTGGGCGCAAAGGCGATCTTACGGACGAAGGCTGGCCGGCCTCCAAGGCCATAAGCGATACCCGGTGACTGCTGTGGGTTGAAAAAAGCCACCTGCCTAACTGTCGAAACCTCGACTCAGTCCACCTCGCTCCACCTGCCCCACCGGCCCCACCGGCCCCGCCACAGTGTGAGGCGCTGGTGCGGGGCTGGTGGGGCTTGTCCACCAAGCAAAACTACTTCAACCAACCCCGCTTGCGGAAGTACCACATCGGCACCAACGCCGAAGCCACCATCAGGGCCAGCGCCATCGGGTAACCCCAGCTCTGGCTCAGTTCGGGCATGTGCTGGAAGTTCATGCCGTAGATGCTGGCGATCAGCGTGGGCGGCAACAAGGCGACGCTGGCCACCGAGAAGATCTTGATGATCTTGTTCTGGTTGATGTTGATGAAACCCACGGTGGCGTCCATCAAAAAGTTGATCTTGTCGAAGAGAAAGGCGGTGTGTGAATCGAGCGAATCGATGTCGCGCAGAATCTGCCGCGCGTCTTCAAACTGCTCGGCGTTGAGCATCTTGCTGCGCATCATGAACGACAGCGCGCGCCGCGTGTCCATCATGTTGCGGCGGATGCGGCCGTTCAGGTCTTCGTGTTGTGCGATGGCGGCCAGCACCTCGCCGGCGAGTTGGTCGGTCACATCGCCCGAGAGCACCTTGGTGCTGACTTTTTCCAGATCGACATAAATGTCTTCCAGCGTGTCGGCGGAGTATTCAGCGTCGGCGTCGAAGAGTTTGAGCAGCACTTCCTTGGCGTCTTCAATCAGCCCGGGCGCACGCCGGGCGCGCATGCGCAAGAGGCGGAACACCGGCACGTCTTCGTCGTGGATGGAGAACAACACGCCGCGGCTCTTGAGCTCGGCGTTGTGCTGGTTCAGGATAAAGGCCACGCGCACGGTGCGCGGGTCGGTGTTGTCGGCGATCAGGAAGTCGCTCCTGATGTGCAGCTCGCCGTTGTCTTCTTCGTAAAAGCGCGCCGATTCCTCGATGTCCTCGTCCATCGCGTCTTCCGGAATCGAGAGGCCGTAATACTGCTTGACCCAGCGCTTTTCTTCCAGCGTCGGGGCTTCAAGGTCGACCCAGATCGGCTGGAACCTGGACAACTCTTCTAGGGATTCGATTTCTTCCTGGAACAGCCGTCCGTTGGCAAGGGTGAAGATGTTGAGCACTCACTAACTCCCGATCAGTTTCCCGATCAATCAATTCAATGCATCGTGCGGGCGACGTAGGTGTGTCTTCAACCCCGATGCAGTTTGGGAGTTGAAACCTACCGGCTAAGCGGGTGGTCCAAGGAGGCTGCTCCTGTTGTTTCGATCTGTAAATTATCGCACCGCTGCGCGTTGAAGCGCGCGCCACGCGCTGCAAATTTTGCCAGCGCCGGCGGGCATTCCATGCTCGGGAAAATTGGCCTTGAAAGACCATTTCGGCATGCCGCAGACCGTCCGCGAATCAGCCGGTTCTGTCCCCGGTGGCTGTTGGGCGATGGGGAAGTTGATGGTGAAATAAATGGATAGATTTATTTTTACTGAATTTTCAACGTATAAGGTCGTCGAATAATATCAATAGTATGCTTCTATTAATATAGCACTTTATTATAACTTATGATCATTAAATAAAATATAATCAAAATTTAACGCGATTTAAGCTTACCTCAATCCCGACCCGGCGCATCTCTATCGGGCGGCAAAAAACTCCAGCAATTCGGTCTTGCGGGCGTAGGCGTCGGTCTCACCCATGGCGATCAGGGTTTGCACAAAATTCGGTTCAAACAACAGATAACTGGCCAGCACCCCGCCGCCGCCCTTCAGCATGCCCAGGCCCGAGAGCGCATGGCGTGTGGCCATCGGCAATTCGGTGATGTGTTGTTGCGCCACTTCGTCCAGCGACTTCGACGGCGCGATCGCCATCACCTCGACCGCTTGATACGGCAGCGCGGCGGCGGCTTCACGCGGCAAGGCCTTGATGGTGCCGGTGACGCGCCGGGTTTGCTCGACGTCGGCATGCAGCGTGTCATGGAACACCGTGGCCATGGCATGGGCCATGATGCTGCCCAGCGTGGTGCCGGGCAGGGCTTTGGCGGCCACCTGGGCGCTTCGCGCCGAGGGTCGGGTGGGCAGGGTCGGGCGGTCCGGCTGGCCGACGCCGACCACCAGAATTTTTCGCGCGCCCAGGTGCATGGCTGGGGACAGGGGCGAGATTTGCCGCATCGAGCCGTCGCCAAAAAACTCACGTTGACCGTCCACCCACAGGGCCGTCGCCGGGAACAGGAATGGAATGGCGCTGGAAGCCATCAAATGCTCGATCGTCACCTGGGTGAACTCGGAGCGCCGCCCGGGGCGCCGCCAGCCTTCAAACGGCGCGCCGCGCAAGGTGTGGCAAAAGGTCCAATGGGTGCCGCTGCTGTAACTTGAGCCGGTGACGGCCAGCGCGTTGATGGCGTGCGAGCGCAGGCTCTCTTCGATGGCTGACAGCGAGACGCCGTTGTGCAAGGTGTCGACCAAGGGCATGTTGTCCAGAATGGCGCCGTGCGCGCGTGCCTGGCGCGACAGGCTCCACGCTGCTGCAATGCGCGAGAAACGCACCCACGAGGGCACGTTGAGCCGGTACACGTCATTGGAGCGCAACTCGCCCCAGAATTTGGCCAACTGC
>JANNYX010000369.1:0-4653 GCA_031410295.1 Rhodoferax sp. | reverse complement strand
GGCGCCGCCAGCAGCACCAGCAACATGACGCTGTACCAAAACACGTGCCCGCCGTGTTTGGCAAGTTTGATGTCCTGCGCGTAATCTGTTTTGAAAATGAACCGCATTAAACTTTTTTCCTGAGGTTCCCGCCAAACAAGCCATTGGGTTTGACCATCAGCATGACCAGCACCATGATGTAGGCGGCGGTGTCCTTGAAGCCGTCGGGCAAATAGAAACCCGAGAGCGATTCAATGATGCCGATGATCAAACCACCAACAATCGCGCCGGGCAAGCTGCCAAAGCCACCCACCACAGCGGCCGGGAAAGCTTTCAGGCCAATGAAGCCCATGTTGGCGTGCACAAAGGTGATCGGCGCCAAAAGCAGGCCCGCCACCGCAGCCACCGCCGCCGCCAATCCCCAGGCGATGCCGTTCAGCGCCTTCACCGGAATGCCCATGTAATACGCCGCCAGCTGGTTTTGCGACGAGGCCTGCATCGCCACGCCAAGTTTGCTGTAGCGAAACAGAGCAAACAACAGGCCGCACAAAACCGCTGTGGCAAAGATCACCACCATCTGTTCGACGTTGAGCACCAGGCCGCCAACTTTCCAGATCTGGTCTTTGTAGGGCACGGGCATGGTGTGGGTCTCGGTGCCGATGGCCGGGATCATGGTGATCAGCCCGCGTGCGATGTAACCAATGCCAATGGTGAGCATGACGATGGAAAACGCCGGTTGTCCGAGGATCGGGCGGATCAGCGCACGCTCCAGCACCACACCAAACAACGCCATGGCGGCGATCGAACAAATCACGGCCAGCCAGAACGGGAAGCCGAGCATGGTCATACAGGCCAGGCCGCCGAAGGCGCCCAGCATCATCAATTCACCCTGCGCAAAACTCACGGTTTCGGTGGCTTTGTAAATCAATACAAAACCCAGGGCGATCAATCCGTAAATGCAACCCTGCGCAATGCCGCTGATCACTAGCTGTAAAAACTGCACTTTGTCTCCTGTTTTTCGATTGCCCGTTTATAGCTTGACAGCGCTGAATTCTGGATAGGGTTGTTCCCAGTGGTGGAAGGCGGCGAGGTCACGGGGGAGACACGGTTTTTCGGCTCGGGCGCAGTCGCTTTGGGTCTTGATGATTAATTTTGAGGGCGCATCGAATGCTCTTGAGGGGGAGTTTTCAGGTAACACGTCGGCGCTCGGTCCTACAGACGAAAAGGTGTTGCAAGTTGGAGGAGTTTGCACGCGGTGGCTACAATCAAAACCGAGATTGCGGTGCAATGGCCAGTGGGTTTTTCGCTTTACGCGCTGGCCACTCTCGCTCCCATAAAACGTGAACCTGCCCAAGACTGTGTTAACTGGTGCTCCATCCAAAAATCGCCTGCTTTCTGCGCTGCCCGATTCTGAGTGGCAACGCTGGGCGCCCTTGCTCGAACCGGTCGACTTGCCCTTGGGCCATGTGTTGTACGAGCCTGACGTGGCACTGGAACATGTGTATTTTCCAACCACCGCCATCGTGTCTCTTCTGTATGTCATGGAAAACGGCGCCTCGGCTGAAATCGCCGTGGTCGGGCGCGAGGGCATTGTCGGCATTTCGCTCTTCATGGGCGGTGAATCCACGCCCAGCCGGGCGGTGGTCCTAAGCGCCGGTCAGTGCCTGCGCTTGAAGGCGCAGGTGATGAAGGACGAGTTCAACAAGGCCGGGCCGGTGCTGCATTTGTTGCTGCGCTACACCCAGGCCCTGATTACCCAGATGTCCCAAACCGCTGTTTGCAACCGGCACCACGCGCTGGACCAGCAGTTGTGCCGCTGGTTGTTGTTGACGCTTGACCGCCTGGAGGGCAATGAACTCGTGATGACGCAGGAATTGATCGCCAACATGCTTGGCGTGCGCCGTGAAGGCGTCACCGAAAGCGCCCTCAAGCTGCAAAAGGCGGGTTTGATCCGTTATGCGCGCGGCCACATTTCGGTGCTCAGCCGCCCCGGGCTGGAGGCCCGCACCTGCGAGTGTTATGCGGTTGTGAAAAAGGAATACGACCGCTTGCTGCCGCCCTTGCCGCCCTGCCAGCCAATGCGCTGAGACAGGACGGCCATGGGGTTGCTATAGGTAATATAGCAAACTATCTATATATTACGTCGGCCTATAGGCATTCCGACTTGTATGTTTTGAAAGATCGGCCTATTTCACCCGACGCCGCGTGCGAACCGCGACAACACCCATCAACGCGGCTGCCAGCAACGTCAGGGTACCGGGTTCCGGCACCTGTTGAATGGCGATGTCTGAAATCACCAAGCCGTTGCCGATGGCGCCAATGGCGCTTGCAGCACCGGTGGTGAGGTTGATGTTGAACAAACTGGAGCCGGCGCCCGGGGTTGTCAGCGAGGCAAAGGCCTGGTTGCCAAAAAAGAAGATGTCAAAACCGACCTGATCGCTCGTATTGAAACCCAGGCTGCCCACGGTATTCAGCGTGCCGTTGTTAGGAGGATTCTGGGTGGTCAGAATGTCCAGTGTCGAATCAATATCGAACAGGGTCGTGGTAGTGGCGCCCAGGAAACTGTTGGTGTAGGCCGAGCCCACGACGTTCGGGTTGGCAGCGGCGTTGGCATCGGCGGCGGCGTAGGCAAGGTTGGTATCGGTTGCGGCGAGACCGCCGGTGATGGGGTTCAGACGCAAATTCTGCTCGGTGTTGCTGGTGACCCGAATGCGGTCAACGGTTGGGTTGAAATCAAAGCCGAACGACGTGCCGCTCAAGGTGAAGGCGCCAGCAGCGCCGATCACCGAAGCCAAGCCACTTGAGGTGTTGATGGTGTAGATGCGGCTGTCTGACGACACCCCATACAGCTGTCTATCGGCCGGCCGGAAGTCGATGCCAAGCAGCGATTGCCCGGCGTTCAATCCGCTGACACTCACACTGCTGTTGATGGCGCCAGGCGCCGCGCTGTCAAACAGCACCAGCGAGTTGGTTGTGGTCACCCCTTAAATGGCCAGCGCCGAAGCCTCGCCACCGATCGCCAGACCCAAGAGGCCGGCCAAGAGAAGTCGTTTCCCGGATTTCATTGATGCACTCGTTGCAGAACTTGTTGTTGATTGATGCAAGCCCTTGGTGAAGGACCTTGAAGTAAGCGCTTGAATCAAGAGGATCAAACAAGCAATTGCGTCGGCAGTTTCTCAATGTTTGTTCGGGGCGTCTGTACGCTACCGAACATAAATTCCTTTTAGCTTTTCTGAACTTCAGACCCGATGCCGCGGTAGCCGGTGTAGCGCGATGTGGTGTCAAAAATCGGCTCGCCACTAACCCTGAAATTTTGTGTGCTGCCATCCGGGTTGGTGCGGCTGAAGGCAAAATCCACAAACGGTTCGCGCGCGTTGATTTTCTTTTGCAGTTGCTGGCGCTGCACTTCGTTCCAGCCTTGCAGGGCGCGGCCCAGATGGGCGGCCCCTCCTTTCGCGTCGCCCAAAAACGACGTCATGCCGATGCCCAGCATCTCCTGCACCGGGCCGTGCACGCGGGTCATGTCGCCGGTTTCGTTTTGCTCCCAGTACCAGTCGGATGCCAACTCGGTCAGGCGGCGAAAGCGCTCCTCGCTGCTGGCCAGTTCAGCGGTTCGCTCCTGGACTTTCTGTTCAAGGGTCTGGTTGTGCTGCGCCAATTTTTTGTACAACAGGCGCACCTCCAGCATATTGCGGATGCGGGTTTTGACCTCGACCATGTCAAACGGTTTGCTGACAAAATCTTTGGCCCCGGCCTCCAGCGCGCGCAACTTGTGCCCCGGGTCTGCCGTCAACGCCATCACCGGCAGGTAGGTGTCGGCGCAGTTGCGCTTCAACGCCTGCATCACTTCAAAACCGTTCATGCCAGGCATATTCAGGTCAAGCAAAATCAGGTCGTAGTCATTTTTTTGGTGCAGCTCGCTCACCTGGTCGGGCTGCATGACGGCGTTCACCTGAAGGTAGCCGCTGTCCATCAGCACCTGTTCGAGCAACTCCACGTTGGCGGCTTGATCATCAACGATCAAGATGCGCGCCGCCAAAATTTCGGTGTTTTCAAGCATGGTCGTAGTCCTAAGATGTTCAGGCAGATCCCGGGGAAACTTCTTCCCGCGCTATGCCAATGATTTTTTTCGCAATGTCTTCTGGCGACAAAACAAAATCGATACAACCGCTGTCAATGGCGCTTTGCGGCATGTCGGGCTGAATGGCGGTGCTTAATTTTTGCGCGATGGTGACGCCGCCCACGTCCTTGATGCCGCACAGCGCCGCAGCGCCGTCACCGTCATACCCGGAAACAATCACAGCCACCAGCTTGCCGTCCCAGCAGACGGTCAAAGAACGCAGAAACACCGTGATCACATCCGGCCAGCCGCGCGGTTTTGACAGCGGCAGCAGGCGGAACTGGCCGCCGCTGTCCACATGCAAATCGCGGTTGGCCGGAATGATGAAAACGTGGTTCGGCTCGATTTGAAGTTTTTCCACAATCAGCTCAACCGGCATGCTGGTAAACCGCGGCAGCACCTCATGCAGCTGGGTTGGCATCAGGGTGATGTGGTTCACGATGACAATCGCCACGCCCATGTCATTGGGCAGGTGTTTGAGCAGTCGAATGTAGGCGTCCAGCCCACCGGCTGATCCACCCACACACACAATGGGAAAGTTTTTCATGGCGAAG
>JANNYX010000368.1:0-1841 GCA_031410295.1 Rhodoferax sp. | reverse complement strand
CAAACCAGTGCGCTTCTATCCCATTTTCCAAACGACGACGGCGCTCAAAATGAACGCCGTCGTCGCCATCCCCGGGGCGGGGTCACTACATCTTTTCGCCGCCTTAAACCGCTCCAGCGGTGTGCAGGGCTGCGATCTGGTCTTTGCTGTAACCCAAGCCTGACAACACTTCGTCAGTGTGTTCACCGAGCAATGGCGATCCGGTGATCTCAACTTTCATGTCTGAAAACTTGATCGGGCTGCCGACGGTGAGGTAGCTGCCGCGCTCTTTGTGCTGAACTTCGGCGATGGTGCCACTGGCGCGCAACGACGGGTCAACAGAAATTTCTTTCATCGACATCACGGGTGAGCAGGGAATATCGAACTTGCGCAAGATGTCCACCGCTTCAAACTTTGTCTTGTCCGTCAACCACGCTTCAATTGTTCCGAAGATGTCCATGATGTGCGGCTGGCGCGCCTTGGCCGTCATGTAGAGCGGGTCGGTTTTCCACTCCGGTTTGCCAATGGCGTCGCAAATCGGCGCCCAGGCCTGGCCCTGTATGGTGAAATAGATATAGGCATTAGGGTCGGTTCCCCAGCCCTTGCACTTCAATACCCAGCCGGGTTGGCCACCACCGCCAGCATTGCCGCCGCGTGGCACCACGTCGGTGAATTTGCCATGCGGGTACTGTGGATACTCTTCCAAATAACCCAGGCGGTCAAGCCGCAACTGGTCGCGCAATTTCACACGGCACAGATTCAGCACGGCGTCTTGCATCGAGACCGCCACTTTCTGGCCGCGGCCAGTCTTGTCGCGCTGGCGCAATGCCGTCAGGATGCCGATGGCAAGGTGCATGCCGGTGTTGCTGTCGCCCAGGGCGGCGGCGCTCACGGTCGGCGGGCCATCCCAAAAACCGGTGGTTGAAGCCGCGCCGCCCGCGCATTGCGCAACGTTTTCGTAAACTTTCAGGTCTTCGTAATGGTGACCGTCCGAGAAACCTTTGACCGAAGCCACGATCATCTTGGGGTTCAGTTCAAGGATGCGTTCCCAGGAGAATCCCATGCGGTCCAGCGCACCGGGGCCGAAGTTTTCGACCAGCACGTCGCACTCCTTGATGAGTTGCTCCAGAATTTTCTTGCCTTCGGGTTTTTTGGTGTCCAGTGTCAGCGAACGTTTGTTGCTGTTGAGCTGGGTGAAATACAGGGCATCGACGTTGGGAATGTCGCGCAACTGGCTTCGCGTAACGTCGCCAGAACCAGGACGCTCCACCTTTATCACGTCGGCGCCAAACCAGGCGAGCATTTGGGTACAGGCCGGGCCAGCTTGCACGTGGGTGAAGTCGATGATCTTGATGTCGTCGAGGGCTTTGGTCATGGTTCTGGTTTCCTTTTTTGCTGCAACGGTTGAACGGTGATCGGGGCGAAAAATGCCTTTTGGCGGGCCTGAACTTTAGCTCAAGCAGGCTGCTTCTTGGCGAGTGTGGGATTCAGCATCGTGATGCGGCCGCTTTCGGTGCCGGCGGTTTCGTCGATGACGGCATTGATCAGGGTCGGCTTGCCGCTCTGCAGGGCGTCGTTCAGGGCCAGCGTCAACTCCTGCGCAGTGGTCGCATGGACGCCGACACCGCCAAATGCTTGCATCATCATGTCGTAGCGCGCGCCCTTGACAAACACTGTGGGAGCGACGTCCTTGCCGCCCGACTGATTGACGTCTGTGCCACGGTAGACGCCGTTGTTGTTGAACACCACCACACAGATCGGCAGGTTATAACGGCAAATCGTTTCCACCTCCATGCCACTGAACCCAAAGGCGCTGTCGCCTTCGATGGCAATCACCGGTTTTCCGGTCACCACGGCGGCGG
>JANNYX010000367.1:0-7359 GCA_031410295.1 Rhodoferax sp. | reverse complement strand
ATCGAGCAGGCCATGACCGGCCACCCGCTTGCCTGAGTTGTTCCCCTGACCATTGCAGACACCAACGAGCCCATGACCACCGCAGCGAATTCCATCACCCCCATCCTGCAATCCCGCCTGCCCGCTGTCGGCACGACCATTTTTACCGTGATGTCGGCCCTGGCCGCCGAAAAAGCTGCAGTCAATCTGGGCCAGGGGTTTCCGGACTTTCACTGTGACCCGAAACTCGTCAACGACGTCACCAGCGCGATGACGCAGGGCCTCAACCAATATCCGTCGATGCTCGGTGTGCCGGTTTTGCGCGATGCCGTAGTCGCAAAAATCAAGGCTGTTTACGGGCGTGACTACAGTGCCGCCGATGAAATCACCGTCACCGCCGGCGCGACGCAGGCGATCATCACGGCCGTGCTGGCTGTCGTCCACCCGGGCGACGAAGTGATCGTGCTGGAACCGTGTTACGACAGTTATGTGCCCAACATCGAGCTGGCCGGCGGCGTGGTGGTGCGCGTGCCGCTGACGCCGGGCACATTTCGGCCCGACTTCAGCAAAATCGCCGCCGCGATTTCCCGCAAGACCCGCGCCATCATCATCAATACGCCGCACAACCCGAGCGGCACGGTCTGGTCACGCGCCGACATGTTGCGTTTGCAGGAAATTCTGGCGCCAACCAACGTGCTCCTGATCAGCGACGAGGTCTATGAACACATGGTGTTCGACGGGCAAGAGCACCAAAGCGCCGCGCGTTTTCCGGGCCTGGCGGCGCGCGCCTTCATTGTTTCGAGCTTTGGCAAGACCTACCACGTGACCGGCTGGAAGGTGGGTTATGTGGCGGCGCCAGCGAGTTTGACCACCGAGTTTCGCAAGGTGCACCAGTTCAATGTGTTCACCGTGAACACGCCGGTGCAACATGGATTGACCTCGTACATGGCCGACCCCAAGCCGTACCTGGAGTTGCCGGCGTTTTACCAACGTAAACGCGACCTCTTCCGCGCGGGCCTGGGGCACACCAAATTCAGAATACTGCCGTCTGAGGGCACGTATTTTCAATGTGTCGATATCGCGGAAGTCAGCGACCAAAGCGAGGCGGATTTTTGCAAATGGCTGACGTCCGAGATCGGTGTCGCGGCGATTCCCCTGTCGGCTTTTTATGGCGACGGGTTTGACCAGAGGGTGATCCGCTTTTGTTTCGCCAAGCAAGATGAAACGCTGAATCTGGCTTTGCAAAGGCTGGCCAAAGTTTGAGTCCGCGCACTTTTAAGATGCCTGATTGGCCCTTCAACGGCCCTTGATGGGCCGTTGAACGCCATTTGAATATTGTCAATCGCTATAATTAATATAGCAAACAATCCATATTATTTGACGGCCTCGGGACCAAAAACCTTTAGAGTTTTTAAATCTCGCCAGGGCGCAGCCTCCAGTACGGGCGCAGCCTTCAACACTGCACCGAATTGCGGCAATACTTTTCCAGCTCACGTACCGTCGCCACCCCCGAGACCACATTTTTCGCGCGCGGCCCGACATCCAGGCTCAACTTGAACTCGTACTTGCGAAAGAATTCCTCGAAGAGCTCGCCGCCCAAGGTGGCATAGGCCGTCAACGTGTCGGCCCGCGCGTCATGCTCCAAGAGCACGGCGCACAGAGGCTGCTCGGCCGGGCCGCTCAAGACCTGCGCGCCTTTTGCCGGGTCGTACTGGCTGTGGTCGGCGCAGCAGTGGATCAGGTTGTCGTCTTTGCCCTTTTGCGCCCTGGTTTTGCGAAAACTGATGAAGCTGACTTGCGGCGTCGGGTAGACCAGCTGGTGCGCGCAGATGGCGCTGAACGCAACCACGCTTTGGTTCTTGCCCACGCCGCCAGGCCAAGCGTAATCAGCGTTCGATTTGGTCGTCAGTTTCTGCGGCAGCGCCGGTTTGGCCAGGTCCAGCAGGAACACCGGTGTCGCCTCAAATGGGTAATGAAAAACATAATTGGTCCGCGCTTTCAAGGTCGCCGCCCTCAAAGGGTTGCCTTGCTCGTCAGTCAGCAGCGTGCGCGCATAAACATGCGCCCGCGCTTCGGCGGCAAAAACCGGGCTGGCAAAACCCGCCGGCAGACAACTTGCCGCCAGTGCGCAGTGTTCAACAAAGGCTCTGCGGTCCATGCGGATTCCTCGGGTCAGGATAGTTCAAGCGATGCATGCAGCCGCAGTCTAGGCGAATTCACACCGGTGGCGCCCGCCCGGCGGCCAGCGACGCTTCACGGCTGGCACTGTTGGCGGCGCTGGCCCGGTTGGACTCACGCCGCGCGATCCAGATCGTCGAGGCGCAAATGATGGTGCCACCCAGAATCGTCGATTGGCTCGGCGAGTCCGCAAACAGCAACCAGCCGATGGCTGCGGACCAGACCAGGTCGAGGAACTTGACTGACTGGGTGGCGGAGATGTCGGCCACCTGGAACGAACGCGTCAGGCAGTAATGCCCCAGGCTGCCGAGGAAACCCGTCAGGACAAAAATGCTCCATTGAAAGGCGTTGGGGCTCTGCCAATGCAACAGCGCCATCGGCAGGCTCAAAATTGACACCGAGATCGACTGCCACAACACGATGTTTTGCGGCGTATCAACGCGGGTCAGGGCCTTGGTTAACAGGAACGAGGCGGCAAACGCCGGCGCCGAGCCCAGCATGACCAGTGTGAAATAACCGCCCGAGGCCGTGAGTTTGGGCCCGACTACCACCATCACGCCAGCGAAGCCGATCAGTGCCGCCAGCCAGCGCTCCCAATGCATCGGTTCTTTAAAAAACAGGTAGGCGCCCATCATGATGAACAGCGGCCCGGTGAAACCGATCGCTGTCATGTCAGCCAGGGAGACTTTGGGCAAAGCCGTAAACCAGAGAATCAGCCCGACCGTGTGCGCCGCGCCCCGCGTGAAGTGCCCGGCCACGCTGTGCGGGCGGCACGCCGCCAGACCGCTTTGCAGGGCCAGGGCCAGCATGATCCACATGCCCAGAAAATAGCGCAGAAACTGCACTTGAAACGGGTCCAGTTGCAGGGTCAGCGTGCGCAGGCTGCCGTTGAGGACGGCAAAAACCGCGCCGGCGCAGGTCGTCCACAGAATTCCCTTGAGCGTGGGGTCCAGCCGCCCGGCCTTGAGTTTGAGCGCGGAAAAACGCCGCAAGAGTGTGCCGCGGCCGGTGGCGGTGGAGTCGGAATTCATGGTGTTATGCCATTTTGGCAGTGCAAGCTGTGCCTGGCAATCTTGCCGGGCAAAGGCGGTGTGGGTCAAGCTTGCCAGAGAACCGGTTCGCCGGCCTGTCTTGCATCGGCCAGTCGCTTGCCCTTATCGCCTTGTAGTAGCGCTTAAGTTCGCCAGCGCACGGACGCCGCCCTTGCAGCGCCTTCAAATGGGCCTCTTGCGTGGACTTCATCACCTTCATCGAGGGTAGGTCACACGAAGGAGACAGACATGTATATCGGCGCTGGCGCGATTCTGGTCATTATTCTTCTCTTTCTTTTTCTGCGTTAAACCGTCGCTGGGCAGGGGCCATCGCGAGGCGTGGGCCGGCCCGGCCAATGTGGAGTTCGCGAAATTCGCAGGGTACGCAGGACGCGATTGAAAGTGAAGGCGAAGTGAAAAATCCAGCTTGGGGCTTGCTGCGTTCAGGTGTTGAGCTGGGCCCAGGCTTTGTCCAGCCGCTTCACGCTCACCGGCTGCGGCGTGCGCAGTTCCTGCGCAAAAAAACTCACGCGAAGCTCTTCGAGCAGCCAGCGGAATTCCAGCATGCGTTCGTCCAGCTGGCCTTTGCGCTCGGCCACCAGGCGCCAGTATTTTTGCTCGAGCGGGCGCAGCTCGGCCAGGCGCGCGGCGTCGCGGGCGGGGTCAGCGCGGTATTTGTCCAGGCGCAGGGTGATGGCTTTGAGATAACGCACCACATGCGGCAATTGCGGCCAGGGCGTCTCGCTCAAGAAGCGTTTTCCCATCAGGCGCTGCAGTTGCGCGCTGGCGTCTGCTCTGGCATCGACAGCGCTTTTGCTGTCTTTGATCTTGCGCGCAGCCACGGCGAATTCAGCCAGCACACTTGACGCCAGGCGGGCCACTTCGTTGGCGATCAGCGTCAGACGGCCGCGGCCTTCGTCCAGGCGGCGCTGGAATTGGCTGGCGTCGGTGGGCAAAGGGTCAACCATGAAGGCGCGTTGCAGCGCCACCTGGATGATCTGGCTGCGCAATTCTTCCTGGGCGCCGCCGCCGCTGTTGTCGGCGCTGCGCCCGACGAGCATGTAAGCAGCGCCCATTTTTTGCAACTCGGGCAGGTTCTTTTCGAGGTACTTGATGGCGTCTTTGAGTTGCAACGCGAACAGGCGGCGCAGCCCGGCGCGGTGCATTGACGCGGCGATCTGCGGCTCGTCAAAGACTTCAATCTTCACACCTGCGGGGCCACTCAAGGGCGTGTTGGCACTGTTCTCGACCAGGGCCGGGTAACCAATCAAGGATTGCCCGCCTTTGTGGATTTCGAGCAATTCGGGCAACTCGCCAAAACCCCAGGTGGTATAGACGATTTCTTCGTTTGTTTTAGATTCTACTGATGAATTAACTGATTTATTAGTTGTTTTTACTACATTATCAGTAGCATTAAAGTCATTGTATTTGACGGCCTTATTAGCTGAAATTTCCGACGATTTATTGATTACCTGATTATTTGCCACTTTGAGGTTGGCCAGTGCCGCGAAAGCTCCTCGCGCCTGCACCCCGAGCTCCGCCTTCAAGGCCCCCAGATTGCGCCCGCTGCCCAACAGGCGCCCGTGTTCATCGACCACCCGCAGGTTCATGAAGCAATGCGGCGTGAGCATGTCAACCTTGATGTCGGCCCGCACAATGTCAAGCGCCGTTTTGGCCTTCACCAGTTTCAGCACGGCATCCACCAAGGCGCCACGGCCAAAGTTTTCGGGCGTATTCAACTGCTCGGCCATTTGCGAGGCCGACTCAGGCAGCGGCACCAAGCGCGAGCGTGGCCGCTGGTGCAAGGTCTTCAAAAGCGCCTGGATTTTTTCCTTCAACATGCCCGGCACCAGCCATTCGCAGCGCTCCTCGTTCACCTGATTCAAGACGAAAAGCGGCAGCGTCACCGTCAAGCCATCCTTCGCGTCACCGGGTTCGTGCAGATACGCGGCGGCGCAATCGACACCGCCCAGGCGCACGGTTTTGGGGAAAGATTCCGTGGTGATGCCCGCCGCCTCGTGGCGCATCAGCTCCTCGCGCGTGAGTTTGAGCAGGTGCGGGTTGGTGTGCGATTCATGGCGGTACCAACGCTCGAAACTGTGCCCGCTGCACACATCCGCCGGGATTTGCTGGTCGTAAAAGGCGAAGATAAGTTCTTCGTCCACCAGCACGTCTTGCCGACGCGACTTGTGCTCCAGCTCTTCAACCTGTTTGACAAGTTTCTGGTTCGCCGCCAGAAACGGCAACGGTGTTTCCCATTGGCCATCCACCAGCGCCTGGCGGATGAAAATTTCACGCGCGGCGTGCGGGTCGACGCGCCCGTAGTTCACCCGCCGCCCGCTGTAGACCACCAGGCCATACAAGGTGGCACGTTCCAGCGCCATCACTTCGCCGGCTTTTTTTTCCCAATGCGGGTCCAGCAACTGTTTCTTCAACAGATGCGATGCCACCTGCTCTAGCCATTGCGGGTCAATGTTGGCAATGCCGCGGCCAAACAACCGCGTGGTTTCCACCAGCTCCGAAGCGACGATCCAGCGACCCGGCTTTTTCGCCAGATGCGCGCCCGGATGCGCAAAAAACTTGATGCCGCGCGCGCCCAGATACTCCCCCGAAGCGCCCTCGACTTCGAGCTTGAAGCCGACGTTGCCCAGCAAGCCGGCCATCATCGCCATGTGCAAATGCTCGTAGCTGGCTGGTTTGCCCCCACGGTTGCTCACATCGTGTAGCGCCCTGCCCCCAGGCAAGGGCTTGTCCCGCGCTTCGCTTGCACGTGGGGCCGTGCCCGGCTTGGGGCGGCCCGGCGCCGGGCGGGTCGCCCACCCTTGTTCTGAAACGACGGTGTGCAATTGCGAATGGATGTCGCGCCACTCGCGCACGCGCCGGGGATTGACGAAGGAGGCGCGCAGTTGCTGCTCCTTTTGCCGGTTCGAACCCGTCAGCTCGTTGAGCCATTTCCACAGCCGCAAATAACCGCTGAATTCACTCTTCTCATCGTCAAACTTGGCCTGCGCCTGGTCGGCCTGCGCCTGCATCTCCAGCGGGCGGTCGCGCACGTCTTGCACGCTTAACGCCGCGGCGATCACCAGCACCTCGTCGAGCGCGCCGCGGGTACGCGCCTCCAGGATCATGCGGCCGACGCGCGGGTCCAGCGGCAATTTGGCGAGTTCCGTGCCGGTGGGGGTGAGTTCGTTGGCGTCGTCCACCGCGCCGAGTTCATTGAGCAGCTGGTAACCGTCGGCAATCGCGCGGCCTTGCGGGCGTTCAAGAAACGGAAAGTCTTCGACCTGCCCCAGGTGCAGCGATTTCATGCGCAGGATCACGCCGGCCAGTGAAGACCGCAGTATCTCCGGGTCGGTGAATTTGGGACGGCCGTCAAAATCTTTTTGGTCATACAGTCGAATGCAGATGCCGTCAGCCACCCGCCCGCAACGCCCGGCGCGCTGGTTGGCCGAGCTCTGGCTGATGGGCTCGACCAGCAACTGCTCGACCTTGCTTCTGAAGCTGTAGCGTTTGACGCGCGCAGTGCCGGCATCGATGACGTAGTTGATGCCAGGCACGGTGAGCGAGGTTTCCGCCACATTGGTCGCCAGCACGATGCGCCGGCCACTGTGGCTGTCGAAAATACGCTCCTGCTCGGCCTGGCTCAGGCGCGAAAACAGGGGCAACACCTCGGCGTTGCGAAACATCGGCTGGTGGCTGAAGTGGCGGCGCAGATGGTCGGCCGCTTCGCGGATTTCGCGCTCGCCGGGCAAAAAAACAAGGATGTCACCAGTGGAATGCGGCCCCCACGCTGTGCGCTGCGCGTCGTCGCTGCCCCCAGGCAAAGGCTTGTCCTGCGCCTCGCTTGTACCTGGGGCCGTGCCCGGCTTGGGGCGGCCCGGCGCCGAATGTGGCCCCCACGCTCCGCGCTGCGCGTCGTCGCTGCCCCCCGAGGGGGCCGTGCCCGGCTTGGGGCGGCCCGGCGCCGGTCGGCCTAGCCAAAGTTCATCGACTGCGTCGGCAATGGCGTCGTTCAGGTCGTAGTCGCGGGACTCTTCAAAGGGCCGATAACGCTGTTCAACCGGGAACATGCGCCCCGACACCATCAACACGGGAGCCTTGCCGTTTTTGGATTCAAAGTGTGTGGCAAACCGGTCGGCATCAATCGTTGCAGAGGTCACGATGATTTTGA
>JANNYX010000366.1:0-7702 GCA_031410295.1 Rhodoferax sp. | reverse complement strand
GGCCGGGTTCACCTTGCGGTAACTCGGGTTGCTGGGCAGCCCCGTGGGCAAGAGCGCGCGCGAGGCGTTGATGGCGGCCTGCACGTCGCGCGCGGCGCCATTGATGTCGCGGCTCAGGTCAAACTGCAACACCACGCGCGTGTTGCCCAGCGACGACGAGGACGTGATTTCGGTCACGCCGGCAATCGCGCCCAGGGCCCGCTCCAGCGGCGTTGCGACGGTGGCAGCCATGGTGTCGGGGCTGGCGCCAGGCATGCTGGCGCTGACCGAGATGGTAGGGAAATCAACTTGCGGCAACGGCGAGATCGGCAGCAGGAAAAAGCTGATTACGCCAGCCAGGGCGATGGCCAGCGTGGCCAGCGTCGTGGCAACAGGGCGATGGATGAAGAGGGCCGAGAAGTTCATCGCGCAACCCGTGTTTGCCAGCAGTCGACGCCACGTGTGCTATTATATATATAGCAAACTATCGTTATTATTTGACGGCCTATTGCCGATTTTATTGATGAACTTTTGAAACTGGCGCTGCAGGCGTCCCATCGGCGCGAACCGGCAATCGGGGGCGCAATATCCAGCGCGCTCATTCGCCGCTCCCAGCCAACAAGGGCGCTCGCCCGAAACCCCAGCGCCGCCCCAGCGCATCAAACCCGAGGTAAATGACCGGCGTGGTGAACAGCGTGAGCAACTGGCTGACGATCAGGCCGCCGACCATCGTCACCCCCAGCGGATGGCGCAGTTCACTGCCCACGCCGCCTCCCAGCATCAGCGGCAGGGCGCCCAGCAGGGCCGCCAGTGTCGTCATCAAAATCGGACGAAAGCGCAGCAGACACGCCTGGTGAATCGCATCGCGGGCAGACAGGCCTTGTTCGCGCTGTGCATCCAGCGCAAAGTCGATCATCATGATGGCGTTTTTCTTGACGATGCCGATCAAAAGCACAATGCCGATGACGGCGATCACATCCAGTTCCAGGCGTGTCATGAGCAGCGCCAGCAGTGCGCCGAGCGCCGCCGAGGGCAAGGTGGAGAGGATCGTCAAGGGGTGGATATAACTCTCGTACAAGACGCCGAGCACGATGTACATGGTGACGATGGCCGCCAGGATCAGCAACAGCGTGTTGTTCAGCGAGGCCTGGAACGCCAGCGCCGCGCCCTGGAAACTGGTCTCGATGCTGGCCGGCAGATTCTGCGCGGCGACTTCGGCGCGGATGGCTTGAACCGCTTCACCGAGCGACACCTTGCCCCCGGCCGCATCCCGCGCCACGTTGAACGAGATCGTCGCGGAAGGAAACTGCCCGGCGTGGTTGACGGCCAGCGACATTGGCCGCTCGACCACACGCGCCACACTGGACAACGGAATCTGTTTGCCGGTGCTCGCGGGCACATACAGGTTGCCCAGTGACTGCGGCCCGATCTTGAACTCGGGCGCCATCTCCAGCACCACGCGGTACTGGTTGGACTGGGTGAAGATGGTCGATATCAGCCGCTGGCCGTAGGCGTTGTACAGGGCGTTGTCGATGCCGGCCACCGTCACGCCGAGGCGCCCTGCTGCGGCGCGGTCGATCTCCACATACGCCTGCAGCCCTTTGTCCTGCAAGTCACTGGCGACATCCGCCAATTGCGGCAGATTGCGCAAGCGCTCCAGCAGGGCGTTGGTTTGCACATTCAACTCGTCGATGTTGGGGCTGGAGAGCAGGTACTGGTACTGCGTCTTGGCCACGCGGTCTTCAATCGTCAGGTCTTGCACCGGTTGCAGGAAGAGTTCAATGCCGGGCGCGCGGCGCGTGTTTTCCGTGATGCGCCGGATGATATTGGCAATATCCTTGGAGGCCGCGTCACGCTCGGCCTTGGGCTTGAGGTTGATCAACATGCGCCCGGCGTTGAGCGTGGTGTTGCCACCATCAACACCAATGAAACTGGAGAGGCTTTGCACTGCGGGGTCCTGGAGAATCAGCTCCGCCATGGCCTGCTGGCGCTCGGCCATGGCGCCAAAGGAGCTCGATTGCGAGGCCTCGGTGATGCCCTGGATCACGCCGGTGTCTTGCAGCGGGAAGAAGCCTTTGGGCGCGACGAAGTACAGCCAGGCCGAGAGCGCCAGGGTGATGCCGAACACCAGCAAGGTGGCGAATTGGCGGTCCAGCACCCAGTTGAGCATCTGGCCATAACGCCGGATCGTCACCTCAAACGCGCGACCGGTGGCGCGGTACAACCAGCCGTGGCTTTCCTCGGGGGTGTGTTTGAGCAGGCGCGCGCACAACATGGGCGTGAGCGTGAGCGAGACCACGGCAGAAATCAAAATTGCCACGGCCAGGGTGATGGCGAATTCGTGAAAAAGCCGCCCGACCACGTCACCCATGAACAAAAGTGGAATCAGCACGGCGATCAGAGAAATCGTCAGTGAAATTATCGTGAAGCCAATCTGTTTCGCTCCGTCCAGCGCGGCCTGCAGCGGCGGCACGCCCTTCTCGACATAACGCGCAATGTTTTCGATCATCACAATCGCATCGTCCACCACGAAACCGGTGGAGATGGTCAGTGCCATCAGCGTCAGGTTGTTGATGGAGAAACCCGCCAGGTGCATGATGCCGAAGGTGCCGACGATCGACAGCGGCACCGCGAAACTCGGGATGAGTGTGGCCGACGCGCTGCGCAAAAAGACAAAAATCACCGCCACCACCAGGGCGATGGCCAAGAGCAGTTCGATCTGCACGTCACGCACCGAGGCGCGGATGGTGGTGGTGCGGTCGGTCAGCACCTGTACGTCAATAGAGGCTGGCAAGGTCGCCTGCCACTGGGGCAACAGGGCCTTGATGCGGTCTACCGTTTCAATCACGTTGGCGCCGGGTTGGCGCTGGATGTTCAATATCACCCCCGGCATGGCGTTTGCCCAAGCCGCAAGACGCGTGTTTTCGGCGTCGTCCACGATGTTGGCGACGTCGTTCAATCGAACCGGCGAGCCATTTTTGAAGGTGACGATCAGGTTCGCGTATTCGGCAGCAGACTTCAACTGGTCGTTGGCGTCAATGGTGGACGCGCGGGCGGCGCCGTCAAAACTGCCCTTGGCCTGGTTCACGTTGGCGGCATTGATGCTGGTGCGCAGGTCTTCCATCGACAGGTTCACGCCGGCCAGCGCGCCCGGGTTCACCTGGATGCGCACAGCGGGGCGCCGGCCACCGGCAATTGCCACCAGGCCAACGCCCGGCACCTGTGAGAGTTTCGGCGCCAGCCGGTTTTCCACCAGGTCGTTGATGCGGAACACCTGCAGCGAAGGTGAGGTGATGGCCAGCGTGAGGATCGGCGCGTCGGCCGGATTGACCTTGCTGTAGGTCGGCGGCATCGGCAGATCACTGGGCAAGAGGTTGGCGCCGGCGTTGATCGCGGCCTGCACCTGCTGCTCGGCCACGTCCAGCGTCACATCCAGCGAAAAACGCAGCGTGATGACCGACGCACCGCCCGAGCTGGTCGAAGACATCTGCGTCAATCCCGGCATCTGGCCAAATTGCCGCTCCATCGGCGCCGTGACCGAAGAGGTCATCACATCCGGGCTGGCGCCAGGGTAGAGGGTGGTGACCTGGATCGTCGGGTAGTCGACTTCCGGCAAGGCCGAAAGCGGCAACATGCGGTAGGCCAGCGCGCCGGCGATCAGGATCGCCACCATCAGGAGCGAAGTCGCCACCGGGCGCAGGATGAAAAGGCGGGACAGGTTCACGGTGTGTGCGCCAATTCGGTGACGGTGGTTTTCAGTCCTGTTGCTGCCGTTGCGCCCGCAATTGCTGGAAAAAAGCGCGGCGTTCGTCGGGCGACATTTTGTGCACCTTGGCCGCCACATCCGGGCCGAGCCGCTCAAGGGTGCTGCGCACGCGCGCCTGGGCCTCGGGAGGGAGTTGGTCGATCCAGGCGGCGGAACCTGATTCCGGTGACGCTGGTTTGGCTGGGGGAGCGGGTGGAGAGGGTGTAGCGGGCGTAGCGGGCGCAGTGGATGGGGCGGATGTCGCAGCCGGGGCGGACGCGGAAGGCGACAGCGTCGCTGCGCGCGGCGCGCCGACAGCAGTTGCCGGGCTGCCTCCGGGCGCCTGCACTGCAGTCTCACGGCGCGCACCGCCCGCTCCCGGGTCAGCCGGCTCGCTGCCACCTGCACCTGCGCCTGCGCCTGCACCTGCGCCAGCGCTCGCACCCATCCGCGGTAACGGCGTGATCACTTCGACTTTGGCGCCTTCGCGCAAGCGATCGGCGCCGTCAGTCACGACCCGCTCACCCTCTTCAAGGTCACCTTGTACGCTGACCCAGTCCCCCTCGGTGGTGCCCGTGCGCACCCGGCGGATGGCGACGTTGCTGTCGGACTTGACGGCATAAACAAAGGTGCCTGCCGCGCCGCGCTGAATCGCGGCCGACGGGACCGACAACGCCGCTTCCAGCGTGTTGACCTGCAACTTGATGTTGACGAACTGGTTGGGGAACAGGGAGCCATCGGCGTTGGCAAATTCGGCCTTGATCTTGATGGTGCCTGTGACGGGGTCAATGGTGTTGTCGGTCGTGCTGACCCTGCCCGTGGCCAGCATCCGGCGTTGTTCACGGTCCCAGGCCTCAACGGCCAGCGGTTCGGTGCTCCTGAGTTTTCGGCTGATCAAAGGCAAATTGGATTCAGGCACGGCGAACACGACACTGATCGGTTGCGTCTGCGTGATCGTCACCAGGCCATTGGCGTCTCCCGCGCGGATGACGTTGCCCAGGTCGGCCTGCTTGAGGCCGAGCCGGCCACTGATGGGGGCGGTGATTTTGGTGTAGCTCAGCAGCAGCCGGGCGTTGTCGACCTGCGACTGGTCGGTCTGGAGCGTGGCGGTGAGCTGGTTGACCAAGGATTCCTGGGTGTCAACCTGTTGTTTGGCAATGGAATCCTTGGCCAGCAGATCCTTGTAGCGGGCCAGATCGACCTGGGCGTTTTTCAGCGTCGCCTGGTTTTTCGCCCGCTCGCTTTGAACCTGGGCCAGTGCGATTTCATAACTGCGCGGATCAATCTCGGCCAGCAGCGCACCGGCGCGGACCAGTTGGCCCTCTTTGAAGCGGATCGCCTTGAGCTCGCCATCCACGCGGGCGCGCACGACCGCCGTGTTCAACGCGCTGATGTTGCCAATGGCCGAGAGAATCACCCGCACATCCTGTTTGCGCACAACGGCCACGGTCACGGGCTGTACCCGGTTGGCGCCACCAAAACGGCGCGCGGCCGCGCCTATAGCGCCGCTTGCGCCAGCAGCCGGTGCCGGCGGGCTGCCATTGGCTGGTGAAGCCGCCGGTTGGGCTCCCGCTGTCCCTGCCACGGCCACGGCGAGTTCAGTTGCAGGCCGCTGGCCAAGCCACCAGCCACCCGCACCGGTGGCAGCGGCCAGTGCCAGCATCGACAACAGGCTGATGCGGGACATGCCAAGCTGCAAGGGAAATTGGAACTCGGGGATCAATCGCAGGCGGTCAACGGCCGGGGAATTCTTCATGGGGCAATTCTGTCATGGCCTGCCATTACATCGCAGACACCTGCGGCGCACGCGTCAGGCCGGTAATCGGCCCGTAAATGCCCGGTAAAGTTGAATTGGCAGCCAGCGTGCCCCGGTCATCCTCCGGGGTCCTGCGCTCAATGATTTGACTAGGGCTTGCGCTGCTCGAGCCGCAGACCGGCTGCGGTCCGGTTGGGGAAACCGGCCCAATAGGTGTGGTCAGCCTTCAGGGTGCCGTTGGCCTCGGCCGACCATTTGCCGTCCCGGGCGTTTTCGACTACCGTCAAATAGGTGTCCATGGTGTTGTCGTTCTTGAGGTATTTTCCCAGAAATGCCGTTGTGAAATGCTGGGCGATGTTGTTCATGCGGGTGTTGTCCCAAACCGCGTCAATGTAATGTTCGGCCGGCACGTTGGGGAGACTCGCGACGCGTTGCCAGGTCTCTTTGGGCGGGGGCATGGGCGCGCCGGCGTTGTGGTTCGCGTTTTCAAAGGTCAGCAGAAAACGCGGCGCGTTGACGCTGCCTTCGTAAATATTGCGCACGCCGGGTGAGTAGCCCGACACATCGTCTACGCTGCCCGCCACAAAGAACACTGGAGTCTTGATTGCAGCAAGGCCAGCGGCATCCCAGAAGCCACGGTTCCAGCCCCAGGGCGCAAAAGCCACCGCCGCCTTGATGCGCTTGTCCATCGACCCGGTGTGGGCCGGGTTGCCGGCCTGGCGCACAGCCAGCGCAGCGTTGGGTGGCGCCAATGGACTGGCGACAACAGTCGAGGTAAAACCGCCACCGATGGTATTGACCACGCCGTAACCACCCATCGAATAACCAATCAGGCCGGTGACGTCGGTGTTGACCAGTCCCTTGAGGGTGCCCGCGGGGTCATTGGCATTGAGCCTGGTCATTTCATTCAACACAAAAAGCTGGTCCAAAGGCCGGTTGAGCAGCGTGCTGCCAAAAGCGGCCTGGTCACTGTAGGTGCTGTCGGTGTGGTCGATCGACGCCACCACATAACCCTTGCTTGCGAGGTTCTCGGCCAGGTGGCTGAGCAAAAAGCGGTTGCCCGGGTAGCCGTGAGAAATGATCAAGAGCGGATAGGGGCCGGCGGATGCGTCGGGCGGCGCCTCGCGATTGGCCTTGCCGAACAGCGACACCTCGGTTTTGCCGTCGCGTGCGAAGACACGGTATTGCCCGGCTCCAGCGGCCTCACCCGCAAGGTTGGCCGGGTACCAAACCTCGACCGTTAAGGGACGGTCGTAGGTGGGAATGGGCTCTCCGGCCTTGGCCTTGAGCACGTCCAGTTGCTGCGGGTTGGTCATCTTCAAGGTTTTTACACCGACCTTGAATTTGCCGTATTTGGCCAATTCTGGCGCGTCCGGGCGGATCATGTCGATCCGGTTTTCCTGCGCCTGGACGGGTGTTCCTGTTACGAGCGCAATGGCGGCAAGGCACGAAACAATCGATTTACACAACATGTCTGGTCTCCATAGGTTTTGGGGAAATCCGCGGGCGGCCACCAGCATACCCGTTTCAGGACCGCCATGCGGGCGATCTTGTCGCCCTGGCGCTTCGAATGGTCGATGCTGCCGTCGACATGCGTCCAGCGACGCCACGCCTCATTCAATCCGGCCCAGCAGCAAATACTCCATCAGCGCCTTTTGCGCGTGCATTCGGTTTTCAGCCTCATCCCACACCACCGATTGCGGGCCGTCGATCACCGCAGCCTCAACCTCTTCGCCGCGGTGCGCGGGCAGGCAATGCATGAAGAGTGCGTCGGGTTTGGCGACGGCCATCATTTCCGCGTCAACGCACCATTTTTCAAACGCTTTTTTTCGCGTTTCGTTTTCAGCTTCGTAGCCCATGCTGGTCCAGACATCGGTGGTGACCAGATCGGCGCCCTGGCAAGCCTGCAGAGGGTCGGCGAAGACCTTGTAACTTTCATCCGAGCGGATGCCGGCAACCGACTGGTCGACCTCGTACCCACCAGGCGTGCTCAGGTGCACCTTGAAGCCCAGGATCTCGCTGGCCTGCAACCAGCTGTTGGCCATGTTGTTGCCGTCGCCGACCCAGGCCACGGTCTTGCCTTTGATGGAGCCGCGGTGCTCGATGTAGGTGAAGATGTCAGCGAGGATCTGGCATGGGTGGAACTCGTTGGTCAGCCCGTTGATGACCGGCACACGCGAGTGCGCGGCAAAGCGCTCGAGCATGTCCTGCTCGTAGGTGCG
>JANNYX010000365.1:0-4964 GCA_031410295.1 Rhodoferax sp. | reverse complement strand
GCCAAGGTCAAAGACGAAGGCAAAAGCCTGTTGCCGATTGGCATGACCGGCGTCGACGGTGAATTTTCCCGCGGCGACGTGATTGCCGTACGCAACGCGGCGGGTGATGAATTTGCACGCGGATTGGCCAACTACTCCAGTACGGAAGCGCGCCTGATTTGCCGCAAGCCCTCAAACGACATCGAAACCTTGCTGGGTTACATGGCTGAGGTTGAAATGTTGCACCGGGACAACCTGGTTCTCACCCGATAAAGGCCACCTCGGGCCCCTTGCGTCAAGGGTTGCGCTGCGGGTTTTTCAGTTTGTAGAGGATTTCCGCTGCGGAACTGGCTGCCGCGATGCGTCCGTCGCAGGCGCCCTGGCGCGCGAAAGCAAGTGCGTGGTGCGAGGTGTTATTGTCATTGAGCGGTCGCCACTGGGGGTCCTTGGCCGGCAACCATTTTCCCGACGCGCTCCAGCGTGCGTACGTCTTGAATTCGGCATGACTGCATCGCAATCCCTCAAACATGGCGCTGACGGCGCCCGTAGGACTGGTCGCCACCATCACGTAACGCACAATTCTGTCGCTCGCGACGCTCAAGGTCGCTGGGTCGATGCCGAACTTAAGCGCAACATAGGCTGGCATATCGATGGCGATCAGGCCGTCCTTGATGAAGGACGGTGGCGGCACGTCAAGCTCCGTCCAGTCCGGGTCTTGCGGCACCAACTGCGCGAAAACTGACGCACTGCAAAGCAACACCAGCAGGCCTGTGACGCGTTTAATGTTCATGGCTGTCGCGCGAGGACACGGGGTTCCAGCCAGCCTGCGGATCGGGCTCAAAGCTGGCTCCTGGCGGCAGTTCAAGGTGCGTGCGCAGCAGCATGTCCCGTGGCCGATGGCCATCAAAGTCGGCATCGTGAGGGCCTGAGGCGTCAAACTGGCCATCTCGTGATCGTATCCCTTTGCGCAGGTAACGCGTGCGCACATCGTAGCGCGGCAAATACCGCGACAACTCTGTCAACGCCATTTCGTAAACGCCGCGTTTGAATTCAACCACGGCGTCCAGCGGCACCCAGTAGTCGTTCCAGCGCCAGGCGTCAAACTCGGGATGGTCGGTGGCTCGCAGGTTCAAATCCCAGTCATGCCCGGTCAGCTGCAACAGGAACCAAATTTGTTTTTGGCCCTTGTAATGTCCACGCGCGTCGCGGCGGATGTAGCGGTCAGGCACTTCGTAACGCAACCAGTCGCGGGTGCGGGCCACAATATGCACATGCTCCGGCTGGAGCCCCACCTCTTCGTTGAGTTCACGGAACATGGCTTGCTCGGGAGTCTCACCCCGGTCAATGCCACCCTGCGGGAACTGCCACGAGTGGGTGCGAATGCGTTTGCCCCAGAACACCTGGTTTTTCTGGTTGAGCAAAACGATGCCGACATTGGGTCGAAAGCCGTCCCGGTCAAGCATAATCAAACCCCAAATTTTTAAACTGAGTCCATTATGCACACACCCGGCTGTGCAGCAAGCGACTTACAAATTTTCCCCCACCTGCCAAGCACCTTTTTCCCACCAGATCAACCGCATGAAAGCCTCCCAGTTTTTTATTTCCACGCAAAAGGAAGCGCCTGCAGACGCCGAAGTTGCCAGCCACAAACTCATGATGCGCGCTGGCATGATCAAAAAACTCGGCGCCGGCATTTACAGCTACATGCCCATGGGGCTGCGCGTGATCCGCAAGGTGGAGGCCATCGTGCGCCAGGAGATGAACCGCGCCGGCGCCGTGGAATTGTTGATGCCGGTGGTGCAACCGGCCGAGTTTTGGCAGGAAACCGGCAGGTGGGAAAAAATGGGTCCGGAGCTGATGCGTGTCAAGGACCGCCATGACCGTGATTACGTGATCCAGCCGACCAGCGAGGACGTCGTGACTGACATCGCCCGCCAGGAGATCAAAAGCTACAAGCAACTGCCGCGCAACTTCTACCACATCCAGACCAAATTCAGGGACGAACGCCGCCCCCGTTTTGGCGTGATGCGCTCGCGCGAATTCATTATGAAAGATGCTTACAGCTTCGACCGCGATCTGGACGCGGCCAAGAAAAGCTACCAGGTCATGGCCAAGGCCTATCGCGCGATTTTTGATCGATTTGGCCTGACTTACCGCGCCGTCGCCGCCGACAGCGGCATGATCGGGGGCGACCTGTCCGAGGAGTTCCAGGTGATTGCCGCCACCGGTGAAGACGCTATCGTTTATTGTCCACAGAGCAATTACGCGGCGAATATGGAGAAGGCGCAGGCGCTGGCGCCGCAAGGTCCGCGTGCGCCCGCCGCGCAGCCGATCGCCAGGACGCCGACGCCCGGCAAGAGCACCTGTGCAGACGTGGCCGAGTTGCTTGGTGTGCCGCTCAAAACCACGGTGAAATCTCTGGTTTTGGCCGTCGACCAGAAAAGCGAAACCGGCGAAATTGTCAAAACGACGGTCTGGCTGTTGCTGCTTCGCGGCGACCATGACATGAATGAAATCAAGGTCAGCAAGCTCGCCGGGTTGGAAAATTTCCGGTTTGCGACGGTGAGCGAGATTGAAGACCATTTTGGCTGCAAGCCTGGCTACCTGGGCCCCTTGAATTTGCTCAAACCGGTCAAACTGGCCGTGGACCGGGAGGTTGCCGTGATGGCCGACTGGATTTGCGGCGCCAATGCGCCCGACTTCCACATGACCGGAGTGAACTGGACGCGTGACCTGCCCGAGCCTGACCTGATTGCCGACCTGCGCAACGCCATGGAAGGTGATCTGTCACCCGATGGCCAAGGCCTGCTGGCCATTGAGCGCGGCATTGAAGTGGGCCATATTTTCGTGCTCGGTTCGGTCTACAGCAAACCGATGAACGCCACTTTCCTCGACGAAAACGGCAAACCGCAATTCATGGAAATGGGCTGTTACGGCATCGGCATCACGCGGCTTCCCGCCGCAGCAATCGAGCAAAACCATGACGACAAAGGCATCATCTGGCCCGATGCGATTGCGCCTTTCACCGTGGTCCTGTGTCCGATATCTCCGGACCGGTTTCCAGACGTCAAAAGCGCTTCCGACAAACTCTATGCCGACCTGGTCGCAGCAGGTGTGGACGTGATCCTGGACGACCGTGGCGAGCGCCCCGGCGCCATGTTTGCCGACTGGGAGCTGATTGGTGTGCCGCACCGTGTCACCATTGGCGACCGCGCATTGAAAGACGGTCAGCTTGAGTACCAGCACCGGCGCGACGCGGCGGCGACCAAAGTCGGCGTGGGCGACATCCTGCCCTTCATTACGGCTAAATTGGGCGCGTGACCGGTGTGGACGGTGTTTTCTTAAATCCATCAAGAAGAAACTGCCTCAGGTCGACAGTATTACTCATTAGTTCGCTATCAATATGGGAGCATTCACAGGCTGGCGGACAGCTCGAGGAGCCGCTGGTCGACTCGGTCAGAACGGCGTTGAGTTCGGCGGTCAACAACCACGCGCCGCCGATCCCTGAATTTACTAACACTGAAGCGAGGCTGGTCTACCTGCGCTGGCTCGGCGCAACCAGTGAAAAATTGCGGAAGAAAAAAGCCGACTGGACCGAGCGCAAGGAATTCCTGCAAACCATCTGGTACGAAAGCAAACGCGCCGGCCTGGATATCGCCCTGATGCTCGGCCTGGTGCAGGTCGAGAGCAACTTCCGCAAATTTGCAGTGAGCCCGGTCGGCGCGCGCGGTTACATGCAGGTGATGCCGTTCTGGACACGTGTCCTGGCGAATGACGAGTCGGTGCAGGGTGATGCCAGCAAGTTGTTCCACATGCAGACCAACCTGCGTTTTGGCTGCGTCATCCTGCGCCACTACCTGGAACGCGAAAAAGGTGACTTGTTCCTGGCGCTGGGGCGTTACAACGGCTCTCGCGGCAAGCCCCAGTACCCGAACGCGGTTCTGGCGGCAAAGAAAAACTGGGAACACACGCCTGCCAGTTAAAACGGCCCCGTGAATTCCGTGAAGGCTGTGGGCAGGCGCAGAGGCGCGGACCTGCGCCGAATCAAACCACCTTGGCCAGCAATTGCTGCATTTCGCCCGACTCGTACATCTCCATCATGATGTCCGAGCCGCCCACAAATTCGCCCTTGACGTAAAGCTGGGGGATGGTCGGCCAGTTGCTGTAATCCTTGATGCCGGCGCGGATTTCAGGCTCCTCAAGCACGTTGACGGTTTTCAGCGCGCGGGTATCGACACCACAGGCTTTCAGGATCTGAATGGCGCGGCCGGAAAAGCCGCACTGCGGGAAGCTGGCGTTGCCCTTCATGAAGAGCAATACTTCATTGCCCTTGACCAGTTCATCAATTTTTTGTTGTGCGTCGCTCATGGGAAATCTCCAAAATCAGAAACCGGGTTGATCAGATGCGGGTTGACACTGCGAATCTCAAGTCTGCGTGCCAATGAAGGGATTATTTCACCTTCTTAAAGTCCCCGGGTCAGGGACGGCCAAACCGCGCCAAAGAACGCTCCTTTTGCCGCGCGGCCTCGAGTTCGCGGTTGCGCGCTTGCGCCGTTGTGGTGAGCGATTGCATCAGTTCACAGGCGCTGGCCGCGATGTCGGCCACAGCCTTTTCAAACGCGGCTTCGTTGGTTTTGGAGGGCACGTTGAAACCACTGAGTTTGCGCACAAACTGCAAAGACGCGTCGCGGATTTCAAGCTCGGTTGCGGGTGGCTCGAAGTTGAACAGGGTCTTGATGTTTCTGCACATACGGCTCCTTTTCGCGCACTGTTTTTCGTCGGTTTTACCCTGTCAAGCCGTGCAGAATCTGCATCAGCTCCTGCGGCATCGTGACCTGCGGGTTGTGGCTGGTGGGCATCTCGAAGGAGGTCCAACCGGATTCACGTTGCGCCCGCTCGGCAAACTGGCGAAACACGTCGCCGGGGCGGAACTTGTTGCAATAGACATAACTGCGCGGGAGTTTGTCGACGGCGCCGGACAATGC
>JANNYX010000364.1:0-9973 GCA_031410295.1 Rhodoferax sp. | reverse complement strand
AGGGCAATCCGAAACCGCGGATGTTCAGACTGCCCGCAGCCCAGGCCCTGATCAACCGTCTGGGCTTCAACAACGAGGGGCTTCAGTCCTTCGTCAACAACGTGCAACATGCCAAGGTGCGAAAAAACGGCAACGGTCCGGTGCTTGGGTTGAACATCGGAAAAAACGCCGCAACACCCATCTTGCACGCCATCGACGATTACCTGCTGGGTCTTGAAGGGGTTTATCCCCACGCCGATTACGTTACCGTCAACATCTCCAGTCCGAACACCAGGAATCTGCGCGCCTTGCAAAATGACGAGGCGCTGGACGGTCTTTTGCGTGCAATATCTTCCCGCCGGGATCAGTTGGCCAAACAACACCGTACGCGGGTCCCCATATTCGTCAAGATCGCGCCCGATCTGGATGCTGCTCAAGTCAGGCTCATTGCCGCTTCGCTACGGCGCCACCGGATGGATGGCGTGGTCGCTACCAACACCACACTGGCGCGAGACGCTGTCAAGGGATTGAAATATGCGCAGGAAGTTGGCGGTTTGAGCGGAGCGCCTGTGCTGGCGATGAGTAACCTGGTGATCACGCAGTTGCGTACTGAACTGGGCCCGGATTTCCCGATCATCGGTGTTGGCGGCATTCTGAGTGCCACTGACGCTCTGAGCAAGATCAAGGCCGGCGCCGATGTGGTCCAAATTTACACGGGGTTGATCTACAAGGGGCCGGCGCTGGTCAATCAGTGCGCGAAACTTCTCAAGGCCCAAAAGGTTTGACACCAAAGTGGTTGTGGCCACCTGACATTTGCGCGACTCACGGCGCAAACTCTTCGCGTAAACCATAACCGAATGTCGCCCGCAAACTGCTATAAATCCATGGCGATGGCATGATCCCGCATCAATATGGATGATTCAAATACAGGAGACGAAGCCGTGAAAAAATCAGTCCTAATTTCTGCCATTTTGGCTGGCCTGAGCCTCTTTGGCGTAACCACCAGTGCCTTCTCGCAGGCCAAGGTGGAGCTGCGATACAGCTCCGGCGCGCCTCCGCAGGGCAACCCGTGGGTGATGCAAATCAACCGATTTGCCAAGGACGTGGAGGAGGAAAGCAAGGGCGAAATCAAAATCCAACTCTTTCTCGCCTCTGCGCTGGGCAGCGAGCAGGATACCGTTCAGCAGGTGGCGCGTGGCCGCATTGACATGGGTGGTTATTCAGGTGGCTCGGCAGCGTTGATCGTGCCTGAGATTGGCTTGCTGCTGATGCCCGCGTATTTCTCGTCTGCGGTCGAGTTTGACTGTGTGCTGGACAACCACATGACCAAGATCGTCACCGATCTATTTGCCAAGAAGGGGGTTCATTTCGCCGGCTGGACCGAGGTGGGCAACATTGATCTGTGGGGCAAAAAACCTTACCTGGCTCCCAAAGATCTCAACGGTGTCAAGGCAGCAAGTTATGCCAATAAAACACAGCAACTGTTCTTTTCCTCCAACGGCGCCAACCCCAATCCGCTGGGGTTGCCGGAGTGGATTCCGGCCTTTCAGACTGGGCTGGCCGAAGTTGTCTTCACCACCATCACCTATGCGCTGCCATCGGGCCTGACCAAGGTAGCACCCGTTGCCACGCGCGGTTTTTACGATTCTCCCGGATTGACGTTGATGAACAAGGGAGTCTTCGACAAGCTCAGCAAAGACCACCAGGAGGCCTTGGCCCGCGCCACGGCGCGCAACACCAGTGCGAAATACCGATCCGAAGTGCGCGGTTTTGAAAACACACTGTTCGGCATGCACGAGAAGGCCGGCGGCCAGACCATCAACCTGACGCCAGAGCAGCGCGCAGAATGGCGCAAGGTGTTGACTCCGGTGTATCCGCAAATCGTCAAGGAAACGGGCGGCTCGTCCGAAAGTTTCTTTGCCGCCATGGAAGCTGGCCGCAAAGCCTGTAGCAAATAATCCGGGGTACGCATGCCCCCCACGTTTGCCCCTGCCCCCGCAGGGGCGCGTCGACTTGCAGAGGTCTGGCACCGGGCTGAATGTCTGATCGCGGTGTCTGCCTTTGGCCTGATCGCCGTATTGTTGATTCTGGACGTTGCCGGCCGTGAAGTGCTCGGCCCGATTTACAAAATCCTCAATATCAAAGGCGCCACAGGTGTTTACGGCGCGCAGAAACTCTCTGTTTATTCCCTCGTGTTGGCCAGTTTTTGCGGAATCGGCATTGCCACGGCCACCGGCAGCCACTTGTTGCCACGCATTGGATTTAGTTGGATACCGGCGCATTGGGGGCCCAGAATGGACCGGCTGGCCGATGTGATCACTGGACTCTTCATGCTTGCCGTGGCCTATTACGGTTATGTTTTTGTAACCTCTACGATGGCTGCGGGCCTTCGGGCGCAGGCCTTCAACCTGCCGGTTTGGCCGTTCCAACTGGCCATCCCACTCGGATTCTTGTCGGCATCTGTGCGCTACTTCTTGTATGCAGCCTGGCCCGCACTGCGACCCCTGCCCCCAGAGTTTCAGGAGTAAGCCGCGATGACCTATGGCCTGATCCTCATTGGCATCGTTCTGGTATTGCTGCTTCTGCGTCAGCCTCTGATCGTCATCCTGCTGGGCGTTTGCGCATTTGTGCAAATTGTCTGGGGCAAGGGCCAGCTGGACTACATCATTGAAGATATGTGGGTAGGACTTGATAAGGAACTGATCCTGTCGATTCCGCTCTTCATTCTGTGCGGCAACGTAATGACGCAGGGCTCCACGGCGAAGCGCCTGATCGACATCATGGCCGCCCTGGCTCGCCCGCTGCCGGGCGGACTTGCCGTTGCAGCGATCCTGAGCTGCGGAATTTTTGCCGCCATATCTGGCTCCAGCATCGTCACCATGCTGGCCATCGGAACTGTCATGTATCCGGCCATGAAGTCGGCCGGCTACAACAACAAATTTGCACTGGGCACCATCATGTCAGGCGGTACTTTGGGCATCATCATCCCACCCTCGATCCCGATGATCATTTACGGCTTGGTCACAGAGGCGTCCGTCACCGACCTGTTCCTGGCGGGTGTTGGCCCCGGTATCCTGATTCTGATCGTGTTTGCAATCTACGCCGTGTGGTTCAACCGAAACATGCCGCGCCAAAAGTTCAGCTGGCCGGAATTCACGCTGTCATTGCGCAATGGGGTTTGGGCAATGATGATGCCCGTCATTTTGCTCGGAGGAATCTACAGCGGTTTCTTCACGGCAACAGAAGCGGCGGCTGTGGCGCTGGTGTACGCGATCCTTGTTGAAACCTTCGTCCACAACGAAATGAAGTTGAAAGACTTCTACAACGTCGTGCTGGAAGCCTCCAAATTGGGCGGCTCGCTGTTTCCCGTGCTCGCGGTGGCGCTTTCCCTGAACATCATCCTGATTGAACACCGCGTGCCGCCTGCGCTGGTGCAGTTCATGCAGGGCTACATAAGCAGCCCCCTGATGTTCATGTTGCTGGTCAATATCCTGCTGCTGGGTGTGGGCTGTCTGATGACCACCGGTGAAGCGATACTGATCCTGGCGCCGCTGCTTGCCCCCATGGCCGAGGCCTACGGTTTTAACAAAGTTACTTTCGGAATCATCATGATTCTGAACCTCGAAATTGGCTATCTGACGCCACCCGTTGGCCTGAACCTGATCGTGGCGATGTCGGCATTCAAGCAACCGTTTGGCTTGCTGATCAAGGCAGCAGTCCCTTTTATTCTGATGATGATGGTATGTTTGGCGTTGGTCGTTTGGCAACCCTGGATCGCCATGTATTTGGTCAACGGAAAATTTTAGGAAACACGCTTACCGGCAAAGCCTGAACCGGTTTGTCGCGTCGAAGACGTTTCCAAACGAGGACGCCATGGGTGGCAACATCATCACCTGGCTGACCATTTCGCGAATCGTCTTGGACTGGGTTTTTTGGCGAATGTTGCGGATGTGGGTTCGAACCGTTGAATCTGCAAGCTTTTTCTTTGAGCATATTTCGGCTGGACGGAAACCCTCACACAGATACTGCAGGATATTGCTTTCCGAATAGGTCAATTCATGGGTTTTCACGTAGAACTGCAACGCCAGCGGGTCAAACGCCTGGCGCCTGCCCAACGCCACCATCGCCACCACATCGGACGCGTCGCCGTCATTTGCACAGGACAATGGCACCAAAGCCAATGTGATGCTTTGACTCGTATCGGCAGCCAGCGTCACCATTGACCTTTTACCGCTGGCGCAGGACTGCAGCGCCGTGTGCACCTGCAAATTTTCTGCCGGGTCGAGCACCAACAATTTGTCGCCGTCCACAGCCAAAGCTTGGATCGAATCCAGAGTTGCCAGAGCCGCCCGGTTCGCAAAACGCACCTGTGCGCTGTGGGTCATCAACAAAATGCCATGACTCATCTCATTCAAAACCAATGTCAGCAAGCCAAATGGCGGGTGATAAGGCTGTACCCTTGACAGCCGGTCCATGCTGGGCGCCGGCCACCTGGAATCGGATGCCGAAATATGGCCGCTTTCCTGCGGATCAAGTGGCGTCAAGCCATTGCTGCGTGCCTGGGGAACCGCGTCGTACCTGTTCGGAACGAATGTGGTTGCGATTTGAGTGGTCATTGGAATCCTCCTGGCTTGTTGGTTTTTGCACCTGTACGAATCATGTCCACGTGTCAACGCGTGGGCAATTGGTCCGTAGTCCTAGCCAAAGCCATACTCAATTTGTGCGATGGATGCTGCAAGCCCGTGGCAAATCTGAACTTTCGTTTATGACCGTTGACACCTGAAAAACTGTGGCGTTGACGTATGCTCAAGACAATGCCGATGGCTGGCGGTTCACTGACCTCGGGGAGTACAGCTTTGCGAATCCTGCTGATTGACGACCACACACTGTTCAGGCGTGGCTTGCGCCTGATGCTGGCTGATCTTGCGCCACACCTGGATATCAGCGAAGCGGCAAGCTGCGCCGAAGCACTGGCACTGCAGGGCGAAATGTTCGAGCTGGTTTTGCTGGATATCAACATGCCCGGCCGCACCGGCCTTGACGGCCTGCAAAGCATCAAGCAGGCGTTTTCCGATGCTTATGTCGTGATTCTTTCAGGTGAGGAAAGTGCCAAGACGGTCCGGGCCGCAATTGACCAGGGCGCTTCAGGTTTTGTTCCGAAGACGTCGTCCCCTGAGGTCATGATCCGTGCCTTGCAATTGGTGCTCGACAAAGGCATTTACCTGCCACCCCAAGTTTTGATGGCGCAGACTGCTGAGGGCGTGGCCAGTGGAAGAGAAAAGTCAGACCGTGGCCACGCATCCGATCTTTTGGCGGGCATGACCGAGCGGCAGCGGGTCGTTCTGAAACTTGCGCTCAAAGGCTCACCCAACAAAGTGATCGCCAGGGAATTGGGTATTTCAGAGGGCACGATCAAGTCGCATTTGTCCACCGCGTTTCGCATGCTCAACGTCCGCAACCGGACCGAAGCTCTGTACCGTGTTGCACATATAGGCGAACCCATTTAGCAGCTAACTCAAGCTGGCGATGCCCTCATCATGACGCCTGGACGCTGGACAATAAAAAAAGGCACGTTGGCGCAGGATCCCGCTGGCACAAGGCGCGAATTGCACAGCCTGCACTTCACCATCAATCAGGCCATCAAAAATACCTATGGTGTCTGGGTGTCAGCGGTCTTCATCGTTGTCTTGGCATGGCGCGATACCCCATTGTGGCTGGCGCTGACCTGGGTTTTCGCGGTTTTCCTGGTATTTGCCTTGCGTAATCTTGGCCTGACGCCGGCGCGGGACCTTACCGTATTGGAAAGACGACCAACCTTCTGGAGAAATAACCTGTATGGCTCCACCGCCTTGTGCGGGGCTGTAGCCGCTACGGGACCGGCCGTGTTTTTCCCCCTGGTCAGTGACGTCTACCGTGTTTACATGTCCATGATTTTTTGCAGCTGGCTTGCCGGCTCGATGTCGTCATTTGGCGCGCGGCCCCGGTTGTACCTGATTTATGCGTCGATCTTTGCCACTGGAATTGCTGCCGGATGGTTTCGGGTGGAAAGCGAGTTCGCCGTGGAGTTTGCGTTGATGCTCATGTTTTTTGTCGCCATCACCGGCAGTTTTGCCTGGAACTTTGCGGCCAGGTTCAATGAAGGGGTCGAGATCAGATATGCCAACGAACAGTTGGTTGAAACCTTGAAAGTGGCGCGTGCGGCGGCAGAAGAGTCCAGCGCGGCCAAATCGCGGTTTCTTGCGGTCGCCAGCCATGATTTGCGCCAACCCTTGCACGCTGTCAGCCTGCTCAACGGCTTGTTGGCACGCCCTCAGTCCGCCGACAAAATCGCAGAAATTTCCAGCCAGATGGGAAAAGCCCTTGCGGCGCTGGAGCGCCTGTTCAACTCGGTATTGGATTTTTCAAGAATTGAAGCCGACAAAGTGCAACCTGATCTGGTCTGGCTTCCCTTGCCCCAACTGTTCAGCGTCTTGAAAGCGAGTTACGTCAGCCAGGCGCAGTCCAAAGGCCTGACATTCAGTACCACAGACCTGCCAATCTTGGTTCGCACAGACGCCGACCTGATAGAACGCATTCTTCGCAACTTGATCGAAAACGCGTTGAAATTCACCCAACAGGGTTCGGTCAAGGTAGGTGCCGATATTCAGGGCGGCGAACTCGTGATCACCGTTTGCGACAGCGGACCGGGCATCGCAGCCAACCAGCGCGAGGCGGTCTTCAAAGAGTACTACCAGGGTGGCGACAACAAGCAAAACTCGGGATTGGGTTTGGGACTTGCCATCGTACGGCGGCTCAGCGATCTTCTGGGCTTCGCGGTGGACGTGACCGATGCGTTGCCCCATGGCAGTCAATTCAACCTACACATACCGGCCGAACTGTTTCGTTCAGAGGCAGATGACCCGGACGAACATTTTCAGGCGCCCCCTTTATCAGAAATTTCCGGACTGCTGGTTGCGTATGTCGATGACGACGCCCCTTCCCGCGCGGCGATGGCGATGTTGCTGGACGACTGGGGTTGCCGCGCCGTCGTTGCCGAAACGTTGGCTGAACTCATGCGCAAGCTCAACGACAGCGACCCGCCCGATGCCTTGTTGACAGACTTTTCGCTGAGAAACGGCGAGACCGGCCTGATGGTGATTACAGCTGTAAGGCAGCGTTTTGGCGCTGTGTCAGCCGCCATTCTGAGCGGTGGCTCGTCCGCGATGGACGTCCACACAATGGGCGAACTGGAGTACCCGGTCTTGCGCAAACCTGTTGCAGCCAAGGAACTGCGCGACTTGCTGGAGGTATTCAAGAATATTGGCTGATGCTGCAGCAAGGGGCGGGATAAGGGCTAAGACAAAAACAAAGGGAGATTCAAATGAGGTGGCTTTCCAAAAGTGTTGACGAATTGATTGCCAGTGAACTTAGGGGTGCCGATAAAAGTCCAACGGTTCACGATGCAGTTGTTGTCGGTTCGGGTTACGGTGGCGCCGTCAGCGCCCTGCGACTTGCCGAAGCAGGCGTGAAGGTCCTGGTACTGGAACGCGGTGAAGAGTGGACCACCAAGGAGTTTTCCAATGACATTGGCAACGCCTTCTCCCAGGTTCGCTTCGAACGCGGAAGCCGTCAACCCGACATCACGCCCAACATCAGTGGTTATGAGTCAGGTTTGTACGACCTTCACATTGGCGAAAAATTTGGCGCTTTGGTGGGCAATGGCCTGGGTGGCACCAGCCTGATCAATGCCAACGTAGTCATAAAACCTGATCCGCGGGTTTTTGCGAAAAATACTGCTGAAACCGAAAGTGACGGAAAGCAATTTCCGGCACGAAAAGCATGGCCCAGAAATCTGCAACCAGACAAAGGTCACATCCAGCCGTCTTTGGAAACGGCCTATGACACGGCCTTCAAGGCGCTCGGCGCGGAGCGTTTTAAAGGCGTCAAGTTCAATGGTGTTCCTGACATTGACGGCGTTAGCCACCCTTATAGGGCCAAGCCACAAAAACTGCTGCGCCACGGGGAGTTTGCCAGTGTGCTGAAAAAGTATGCAGGCGAAAACGTCCAGATTACCTATGCCCCGGTGGATCTGACCGTCAATTTAGGCGCAGATCATGACCCAACCGTCACGCCGCGCCCTTCAACCGCCTGCATCGGCTGCGGCGACTGCGTTTCGGGTTGCAACCAAAACGCAAAAAAATCGCTGGACACCACTTACCTCGCCAAAGCTTATGAGGCAGGCGCCCGGATGTTCACTGGTGTGAGTGTGATGTCTATATATCGGTCGTCAGAAACTGCACAAGATTTCCATTGGGTTGTTCGCTACGTGCGCACCCAAGCCCGCAGCAAACTGCGTGACGGAATCCCGGTTGGAACCTATGAGCTTCATACCCGGCACCTGATTTTGTCGGCGGGCACCTTTGGCAGCACTGAAATTCTGCTGCGTTCAACCAGTACGACACCCGAACGGGTTGGCCTTGCCTTGTCCGATTGCCTGGGCGAGCGCCTGTCCACCAATGGCGACTCTCTGGCCTTCGGTTTCATGCTCGACAAGCCGGTTCGCGGCATCGGCACCGGAAGCAAAATACTGCCGGGCGCGCTGTCTGGCGTGGGCCCCACCATCACCAGCAGTATTCATATCAAGCATCTAACCGAAGTCGAAAAAAGTGTCTTGATTCAAGAGGGCGCCATTCCCGGCGCGATCGCCGGCCTGTTTCACGAAATGATTTCAACCACGGCGGCCTTTGCCCAGCTCGACGAACACAGTTTCAAGGACAGCTTGCAAGATTCGCGTGCAGTAGCTGGCAGAACCGATGTTGTCGCCTTGCAAAACTCCGGGCTGGAATTTACCCAGACTCTGCTGGCCATGGGGCATGACGACTCGCTCGGCGTCATTGAATTTGACCCGAAGCAGGACCGGACCACACCCGTTTACAAGGTCGAAACCAGGGAAACAACCTACGTCGAACAAGACAAATACCTGGAGAAAATTGGCGAACTCGGTGGCATTTATATCCAGAACCCGATGCTGGACCCGTTGCCGCGCAAGATCAGCAAAGTGCTCGACTCACCTGTTTTCGCCAACGCGGCCTTCACTGTTCACCCACTGGGTGGTTGTTGTATGGCCGACGATGTTGGCCTGGGCGTGGTCAACGATTTGGGTCAGGTGTTTGCGCCCAATTGTGAAAACAACCTCACTGTCTATCCAGGCCTCTACGTCCTTGATGGCTCCATCATCCCGACATCACTCGGTGCAAATCCCCTGCTCACCATAACAGCATTGGCCGAACGCGCCATGGCGAGTTTGGTGCGAATCATTGCGGCTAAACCTGGAGTTGCCAATGTACTGCCAACTGGAAAGGCAGCACTGCCGCCTCACCCCGCGGACACCCTGTCACTGCAGCCGCCCCTCCTTCAAAACACACCCGAAGTCAAGGTGCATTTCACGGAAGCCATGCGCGGGAATTTGACTTTGCACGACCCGTCGAACGCGGCGCGCAAAACAAAATACCAAGCCCATCTGCTGATGCATTTGCCAATTCCGGACCTCACCGCGTTTTGGGCCGATGGTAGCCACCAGATCGTCATCCCGAAGCAGCATGACTTGCCCTTCGGTGACCGCGAACAATTGCCGGCCCGGTTACGCCTGGATTGGACAGAAGGCGTCGCCAGTCAAGACGCCAAAGGCAAAACCGTCAAAGTGCCCCCGGATGTTACGCGAAATCTGCGGGTGATATCGGGTTCTGTGTCCATCCTGCCGGTACCTAACCCTGGCCTTTGGGCACGGTTCTCGGCCTGGGCCAGGACGATATTGACCTGGCTGCTGGACAGGGGGTTTCAGGAGTTGGTGCGCAAACTTGTTGACCGGATGCAAGGCAAACTTCCCAAGAAACAAAAACTGCACGACGGATCAGCCTGGAACACCGTCGTAAGCTGGTTCAAAATGGTGAAACACGCCAGCGAAATTCGCGAGATGACGTATCGGCTCAACTTGTTTGAAGAAGATGCCCATGGC
>JANNYX010000363.1:0-2155 GCA_031410295.1 Rhodoferax sp. | reverse complement strand
AGACACATTTGGCCAGCAGCTTCGGGCTGAACACGACGCGCTTCAAATGGCTGTCGTTTTCACTCACAACGCTGGAGCGGCCGACTTCGGAACCGGTGCCGGCGGTGGTCGGCAAGGCGACAAAATATGGCAACGGGAACTCAATCGACCGCAGCTTGGGGTGGTCCCACACATATTCCAGAATGTCGCCGTCGTGGGTGGCGGCCAGACCGACTACCTTGGCTACATCCAATGCCGCGCCGCCGCCAAATCCAATGACGCAGTCGGCCTGATGGGTTTTGTACGCCGCCGCGCCCGCCATCACCTGGCTGCACGTGGGGTTGCCATGGACGCCGCTGAAGACGGCCACCTCCAGCCCCGGCAAATGGCTTTGGAATTCGGCCAGCACCGGCAGCACCGCCAGGCCGGTATCGGTGACGATCAAGGGGCGCTGCAGGCCGTTTTCCAGCAAGTGTTCGGCGACGAGCCGACGCGCGCCCGCGCCAAATTGGATCGCGGTCGGGAAAGAAAACGGGGTGATGGGCATGGCGGGCATGGCGTTTCTGATGTTTGGGTGTTTCTGGCGTTGCCGGAGTCTTTCGGGTCAGATGATCTCAAAATAACGCATCATCTCCCAGTCCGTCACCGCATCCAGCCACTGGCGCCATTCCCAGTCACGGGTGGCGGCAAAGTGGTCGACGAAGTCGTCGCCCAACCAGTCGCGGGCGATGTCGGATTTCTGGAAATTTCGCGTGGTTTCGATCAAGGTGCGCGGCGCCCGGGCGACGTTCTCTGCCCCCTGGTTGGTGCCGGTGATCGGCGGCGTGGTCAATTTGAGGCCTTTTTCCACACCGTCCAGGCCGGCGGCGATGACCGCCGCCATGGCGAGGTAGGGGTTCACATCCGCGCCCGGGCAACGCGTCTCCAGGCGGGTGGTTTTGGGGCTGCCGGCAATCACGCGAAAACTCGCCGTGCGGTTGTCCACACCCCAGCTGGGTTTGACCGGCGCCCAGAAACCGTCCACCAGGCGCTTGTAACTGTTGATGGTCGGCCACAACAAGGGCGCAAATTCCATCATGCAGTTGACCTGTCCGGCAAGGTAACTTTCGAACAATTGGCTCATTTTGCGCGGGGACTTGGCGTCGAAAAACAGATTGTGTTGGCCGTCAGACAAACTCTGGTGGATGTGCCCGCTGCAACCGGGCAGGTTTTGATGCGGCTTGGCCATGAAACTCGGCATGATGCCAAAACGCGCGCCGATTTCCTTGGCGCCGGTCTTGAACAACAGCGCGCGGTCCGCCTGCGCCAGCGCTTCGCTGAAACTGATGGCGACCTCGATCACGCCCGGGCCGGTTTCAGTGTGCAGGCCCTCGATCGGCACGCCAAAGGCCAGCATGTCGTCCATCAGCGCATTGAAGAATTCGCGGTTGTGGTTCATGCGCAGCAGCGAATAACCGAACATGCCGGGCGTCAGCACCTCGGGGGCGACGCCTTTTTTGGCAGCCCAACTTTGCGGCGTCTCGGCAAAGTTGTACCACTCGAATTCCATGCCGGTCATCACCTCAAAGCCCAGTTTCTCGGCTCGTTTCAGCACCCGCTTCAGGGTCTGCCGCGGGCACACGGCGTGGGGGGTGCCGTCAGCGTTGACGAATTCACCGAGGAAAAAATCGACCTGGTTGTCCCACGGCACCTTGCGCGCGGTGTTCAGGTCCAGCCGCGCCAAGGCATCTGGAAAACCGTGTTGCCAGCCGGTCACGCGGGTGTTGTCGTAGCAGGCATCGGTCATGTCCCAGCCCAGCACGACGTCGCAAAACCCAAACCCGCCGTCGGGATAAGGCGCGGCCGCACTGAGGAATTTGTCGTGCTGCAGGTACTTGCCGCGCAGCACGCCGTCGATGTCGCTGACCGCCACCTTGACCTTGCCGGCCGTGCTCTTGGCGATGGCGGCGACGGCTGGATGGACTTTCAAACTGCGGTTTGCCGCCATGGTGGGTGCCTCGGACAGTGCGATGCACCCAAGTCTAATGCGCGGGCGCGGCGAAGCGCTGGTTTTCTATTTTCTACAGCTCGGTGACTGCAACCGGCTTGACAGCGCCGGGTCGGTCGCCCTCAATCACGCAAACAAGCGGTTCACATCAATCGTCGATTGGCGGCCAATGTCGCTGACATGCGCGGC
>JANNYX010000362.1:0-4522 GCA_031410295.1 Rhodoferax sp. | reverse complement strand
CCCGAGTCGGTGATGGCGGCGTTGTTGACCAGGCCGTCGATGCCGCCCATAGCGCTGGCCGCCGCCGTCACACCGGTCTGGATGGCGGCCGGGTCGCGCAAATCCATCGGCACGTAATGGGCGCGCCCGGCCGAGGCGACGTTCAGCTCTGCCACCAGCGCCTGTCCGCGTTCGTGCAACACATCACTGACACACACCTGCGCGCCCGCACCCACGAGTGCACGCGCGAACGATTCACCCAGGCCGCGCGCGCCACCGGTAACCAGCACCTTGCGGCCCTGCAAGTTGATTTCAGCGCTGGCGAGGTCGGCTGGCATCATGCTGACCGCCTCTGGGCACTGGGCAAATAGTGCAACACCCGTTGTTCCGCCAGCACCACGGCGTAATACGCCGCGATGCCAATCACGGTGAGCGCGCCAATCACGACAAACACACCGGCGGTGTTGCCCTGGCCTTCAAAAAACACCAGCAAATAACCCAACCCCATGTTGCCGCCAACCAGCTCGCCCACCACCACGCCAATCACCGCCAGCGTGCTGGCGATGCGCAGGCCGGAAAAGAGGGCCGGCAGTGTGGTGGGGTATTCGACGTTGCGGAACACCTGCAGGCGCGTAGCGGAAAACGAGCGCGCCAGGTTGATCAAATCGACATCCATGGTGCGCATGGCCGAGAGCACATTGATCAACACCGGGAAAAACACAATCAGAATCGCCACCAGGATTTTGGGGTAAACGGTATAACCGAGCCACATGACGAACAGGGGCGCAAACGCCACCTTGGGCGCAATCTGCAAGGCCAGCAAATAAGGCGACAACACCGCTTCAACCCGCGGCGACACCCCCAGCGCATAACCGATCAGCGCGCCCAGCAAAGACCCGAGGATAAAACCGACGACCACTTCAAGCGCGGTAATGCCGGCGTGCCACAACAGGCGTTCGTTGGCCCAGACGCGCAAAAACTCCGACCAGGTTTTGCTCGCGCCGGGCAACACAAATTCCGGCACACCCAGGGCCGGCGGCAGCCATTGCCAGGCCGCCAGAAAGCTGGCCAGCAGGGACAGGCTCCACAGGGTGGTGCCGGTTCTTTCAGACATGGCTTGCAGACATTTTGATTTAGGCCGCTCGGCGCGCAGTGTGGGGTTGGGCTGGAATTATTTCAAGCCGACGAACTGGTTGGTGTAGAGCTCTTTAGCGCTGGCTTCCTTGGGCACAATGCCGTTGCTCACATAGAACTTCTGCAATTCCATCAAACGCGTCTCGTCCATGTAGCCCAGCACTTTCTGGTTGGCATAAACGTATTTGTTGAACATCTCGAAGCAGCGGCGGATGTAGTCTTCCTTGCCCTTGTGCGCGCTCACATGGGCCACGTACGCCAGCGACGCGGCATTCGGGTCTTTCATGATGTCGCGCATGCCCTTCAAGGTGGCGCGCACCAGCTTCTGCACCAGTTCCGGGTTCTTCTGGATGGTCTCGTCACTCACCAAAATGGCCTGCGCCATGCTCTTGAAATACAGGTCGGCGGGCAGGATGTCCACTTGAGCACCCGCGTCGATGGCGCTGACTGTCCAGTCCGGCACCGCCGCCATGGCGACGGCTTTTCTGGCGGCGAACTGTTGCCAGATGCCGGCCGGGCCGACGGCCTGGATGTCGACATCGGCTTTGGTCAGGCCGGATTTGGAGAGCATGCCCAGGAGCGCGTAATAGGTGGTGTCGGTGTAGGCCAGCGTCGTCACGGTTTTGCCCTTGAGCTCGCGCGGCGATTCAATCTTGGCGTCTTTGTGGCTGACCAACTGCATCAGCGAGCCGGCGCCCAACACCGCCACCGCCTTGACCGGAATGCCCTGCGCCCGCGCGATGATGGGTGTGTCGCCAATCGCGCCACCGACCACGGCGTTGCCCGCACCGACCTGTTTGGCCACGTCCACACCGCCGCGCCCAGTGACGAACTTCACGTCCAGCCCTTCGGCGGCGTAATAACCTTTGGCCTGCGCCAGCATCCAGGGGCCGAAAGCCGGCAAGGTGCCCGGCGCGGGCAGCAGATACGTCACCTCCTTGAGTTGGGCGTTTGCGGCCAGCGGCGCGAACAGAGACGCAGCAGCAAGAAGTGCAAACGCTGTGCGACGGGTGGCGATCAAAATTGGGCTTTTAATCATTGGGTTTCTCCGGTTGTAAAAAAGGCGAATGGACACTGTCAGAAATTCAACTTTCGGGAGGCAATGCAAGGCCTGAGCCTCACGCTTTGCCGCAGCAATACACTCGTATTGCGAGGATTTGCAACGCAGCAGTGCGCCCGACAATTGGATTTGTGAAAATGTCCATCAGCGGATTTCGGTGGCGGCATCGAGCTTGAGCAGATCCATCAGTTGCGCGACATAGTGGTTGACCTCGGGCCGCTTGCGCCGCTGCATCGGGTTGTCGCGGTCGGGCAAGTCCACCGTGATGGTTTCAACAATCGTGCCGGGGCGTTCACTCATCACCAGAATGCGGTCTGACAGGGCCACCGCCTCCACCAGGTCATGCGTGATGAACAGCACCGTCTTGCCTTCTTCTGCCACGGTGCGGGCCAGATCGTTTTGCAGAATCATCTTGGTCTGCGCGTCCAGCGCCGAGAACGGTTCGTCCATCAAGAGCACCAGCGGGTCCACCGCAAGTGTGCGCGCCAGCGCGGCGCGTTGGCGCATGCCACCCGAGAGCTGGTGCGGGTAATGCGCAGCGAAACCATGCAGGTGGCACTGGGCGATCAGTTTGTTCGAAACTGCCGTGCGTTGGTCGGCGTCGACGCCGCGCAGCTCCAGGCCAAACTCGATGTTTTGCGCGATCGTGCGCCACGGCATCAGCAGGTCTTTTTGCAGCATGAACGAGACCTGTGGATTCGGTCCCGTGACCACTTTCCCGGCGACCTTGACCATTCCGGCCGTGGGCTCGGAAAGCCCCGAACCCATGTTCAACAAGGTGCTTTTGCCGCAACCCGAGGGGCCGATGATGGACACCACTTCAGCGGTTTGGATGGAGAAATTCACGTCGCGCACAGCCAGCACCTCAGCGGTGGCGCCGCGCGCGGGGAAGCGTTTTTCAACCGCTTCAAACTGGATCGCAGTCGCCATGTTCGAAGCGCTCAGAGCGGCACAATCTGAATCACCACGCGGCCGTTTTCCACCTTGGCCGGGTAACACTTCAGATCGCGCTCGCCGATTTCGCTGAGGCATTTGCCGGTGGCGATGTCAAAACGCGCCCCGTGCAGCGGGCATTCGATGACGCCGCCGTCAACAAACCCCTGCGACAAATTCGCCTCGGCATGTGGGCAGATGTCGTCGATGGCGCAGACCTGCCCGTCCACCAGGTAAATCCCGATCGGCCGGCCATTGACCTCCACGCCCAGCGGGAAATCCGGGTCAAGCTGGCCACTGTCGGCTACATCATGCCAGTCGCTCATAAAGGTCTCCAGAGGATGAAAACGCTGCCCGACGCAACCGCGGCGCGGTGGCAGTGGGCGTCAAATTTGTTTCATATGTGAATCACTGATTCACTAATGATCCATTGTTCCGACCGATACGACAACCGTCAAGCCCTTTTTGCGCTCGTTTTCCCGCGCTGTTTACGGACTTCGCAGGTCACGCGTGTTTTTTTATCGCCGCTGCCAAAATGCCCACCAGCTGGTCAATATGGGATTTCTCCACAATGAAAGGCGGGGCCAGCACCAGCACCTCGCCTGCGGGGCGCACCATGATGCCGTTGTGGAAACACTCGAGGAAGATGTCGTAGGCGCGTTTGCCGGGCGGGCCGTCCAGGCTGCTTAATTCGACCGCGCCGGCCAGGCCCAGGGTGCGGATGCCGATCACATTGGGCAGGCCCTTCAAGGCGCTGTGCATGGCGTCGCCCAAAACCTTGCCCATCTCGCCAGCGCGCTCGAACAGATGTTCTTGTTTGAACAGGTTCAGGGTGGCCACAGCCGCCGCACAGGCTACCGGGTGGCCGGAATAGGTATAGCCGTGCATCAGCTCGATGGCGTGCGCCGGGCTCTTTTCGTTGACGGCCATCATGGTGTCAAACAGGTGCTGGCGGCAGATCACGCCACCCAGCGGAATCACGCCGTTGGTGACGGCTTTGGCGAAGTTCAGCATGTCGGGCACCACGCCGAAATAGTCCGCGCCAAAGTTGCTGCCCAGGCGGCCAAACCCGGTGATGACTTCGTCAAAAATCAACAAGATGCCGTGTTTGTCGCAAATCTGGCGCAGGCGTTGCAGGTAACCCTTGGGCGGCAAATACCAGCCCGGGCTGCCGGCGATGGGCTCGACGATGATCGCCGCCACGTTGCCCGGGTCATGCAGCGGCAGGATGCGGTTTTCAAGCTCATCGAGCGGGTGCGCCAGGCCGGCTTTCCATTCGGGCAGTTCGCCCTGGATGTAGGCGTTGTTGACGGCGTCATGGATGAAAGGCATGTGGTCGACCCGCGGCAAAAACGCCGTGCTGAAAGCCTTGCGGTTGCCCGCGATGCCGCCCACACTCATGCCGCCAAAACCCAC
>JANNYX010000361.1:0-6033 GCA_031410295.1 Rhodoferax sp. | reverse complement strand
GAAACGTGATGGCTTTGGCGGTGTACACCGCCAGTGAGCCGAGCGCCTCGGTGCCCAGGTAAGCGCCTTTGACCAAGCCGTAGGCCAGAAAAAACGGCGCATTGATCGGGCCGGTGCTCACCACCACACCGGTAATGAACCCGATCACCGCGCCGACCAGGGCCATGTGCCAAAGCGTCAGGGTCCAGCTTTGGCGCGCCATCCAGCGGCGCAGCGGGATCATGGCGAGAAAGAAGACGCCCAGCACCAGCTCGACCACTCCTGGTGGCAAGGTGAGCAGGGTTTTGGCGCCCAGGGCTGCCGCTGGCACGCCGGTGGCGCTGTAGGCGGCGGTCACGCGCCAGTCAATCTCGCGCCACCAGGCGGCAACGCGCGAGGCGTTGGCCATGATCGCCGAGATGGCCATGATCGGCACCGCCTGGCGCGGGCCAAACACCAGCACCAGCGCCGGCATCAGCATGATCGAGGTGCCAAACCCGAGCACACCACCGACGGTTCCAGCGACCAGGCCCAGGAGCAAAACCAGCGCGAATTCCAGCATCGGCCTGGCTGTCGGCCCGGGTTTAGAACGCGCCTTGAAGGCTGGCCATCAAGACTTGCCGTTGATCGCCAGCAGTTCCACCTCAAAATGCAACGTGGCGTTGGGTGGAATGACGTTGCCCGCGCCGCGCTCGCCATAAGCGATGGCGGCCGGGCAGGTGAGTTTGGCTTTGCCGCCGACCTTCATGCGTTGCACGCCTTCGGTCCAGCATTTGATGACGCCGTTCAAGGGGAACTCAATCGCTTCGTTGCGTTTGTAGGAGCTGTCAAACTCGCGACCATCGGGGAAAGTGCCGCGGTAATGCACCTTGACTTTGTCGCTGGCGCTGGGGCTGGCGCCAGTGCCATCCTTTAGCGAGCGGTATACCAGGCCGCTGGCGGTGACGATGGCGCCGTCTTCTTTGGCGGCGCTGGCAGCGGCGGTGTTTTGTGCCAACACGTTGCCGGTCAACGACGCAAGCGCTAAAAGGGCCGCGAGCAGCGGAGCGATCGGCTTGATTTTGGAAAGTGATCGGATAAACACAAGAATCTCCTGGAAAATCGGTTGAACAATTAGGACAAATTGAGGGCAGATTGAAGAAACATGCGATTGTCGCAGGCGCCGATCCCGAAATCCGGAACCCAATTCCTGAAACCCGATACCCGATTCCCGAACCCAAGGAAATGAACACCATGGCAACACACGATTTTGATCTATTCGTCATCGGCGGCGGCAGTGGCGGCGTGCGCGCCGCGCGCATGGCCGCGCAACGAGGCGCACGCGTGGCGCTGGCTGAAGTGCTCGGCACAGCGGGGCTGGGCGGCACCTGTGTCAACGTTGGCTGCATTCCCAAAAAACTCTACAGCTACGCGGCGCATTACGGCGAGGCGTTTGAGGAATCGCACGGTTTTGGCTGGGAAGGCGCCGCACCGGTGTTTAACTGGGAGATGCTCAAAAACAATCGCAGGAAAGAGATTTCACGTTTGAATGGCGTTTACCTGCAGTTGCTGGAAGGCACCGGCGTTCAAGTTTTCAACGCCTTTGCGAAATTGCTGGATGGCAACACGCTGGAGATCGACGGCCAACGCGTGACGGCCAAACACATTCTTGTTGCGACGGGCGGGCGACCCAGCGTGCCCGACTTCCCGGGGCGTGAGCGGGTGATGACGTCGAATGAGATGTTTGACCTGGCGCCTTTTCCCAAACGCCTTTTGGTGGTGGGCGGCGGTTACATCGCCTGCGAATTCGCCTCCATCTTCAACGGCTTGGGCGCCCGTGTGACGCAGATCTACCGCGGCGGGCAGGTGCTGCGTGGTTTTGACGACGACGTGAGCCGCTTCCTTGCCGGCGAGATGCGCAAAGCCGGTGTAGACCTTCGCTTCAACGCTGACGTGTCTGCGGTTGAAAAGACAGCTGGCGGCTTGCAGGTGACGCTGCACAGCGGCGCGCCGCTTGAAGTGGACGCCGTGTTGTATGCCACGGGACGCGTGCCGAATGTCAAGGGCATGGGCCTGGAAGCGGCCGGCGTGGCGCAGGGCAAAGACGGCGCCGTGATTGTCAACGACGACTACCAGAGCAGTGTGCCGTCGATCTACGCCGTAGGCGACGTCACCGCGCGCCTGCAGCTGACACCGGTGGCGCTGGGCGAGGCGATGGTGGTGGTTGACCAGCTCTTTGGTCCGCAAGCCGGCAAGCCCCGACGCGGCATGAATTACCAGTTCATCCCGTCGGCCGTGTTCTCGCATCCGAACATCGGAACCGTGGGTTATTCAGAAACCGAGGCGCGGGAGAGATTCGGCGCCGTGCGGATTTTCAAGAGCGAATTCAAGGCGCTCAAACACACCTTGAGCGGCAGCAGTGAACGCACGTTGATGAAACTCGTGGTCGAGGTGGCGAGCGACCGCGTGGTCGGCCTGCACATGGTCGGGCCCGACGCTGGCGAGGTTGTTCAAGGCTTCGCCGTGGCCATGAAAGCTGGCGCGACCAAGGCGATTTTCGACAGCACGATTGGCATCCACCCGACTGCGGCAGAGGAGTTTGTGACGATGCGCGAGGCGGTTGCGTGATTCCATTTCAATTCATTGCTGCCGGGTGTTGCGTGTGCAGAGATGCGCACGACAGGTGCACGTGGCACGGGGCTGTCGAAAATAGCTTTAAAATACGTTAAATATACATTTTATATCATAAGTTGATTTATTTATAGTCATTACTGCTATATTATAAATAGCATACAATTCTTATTATTAGACGGCCTTAATGGGCTAAAGTTTCAATATAATTATTCATACCACTTATTGTGGCAACACCTTCAACACTTCCGCAATCAAGGCACAGCCATCAAACTGGTCGCGCTTGAAGGTCCAGCCCAGGCGCACGATCACGGCGTCACGCGAGGGCACCATTGCCACCATCTGGCCCCAGTGGCCGATCATCGCCAGCGTGTCGTCCGGGATGCCGCGGCCCTTGCAGGCGCCGGCTTGCGGGTTGCCATAAAGCCAGGTCTGCGCGCCATACCCCAAACCGTCGCCGCCACTGGTTGATTGTGTTTTGGCGCGCGCCAGCCAGCCGGCCGGGATGACCTGGCGATCGCCCCATCGGCCATCGTTCATCATCAGTTGCCCCAGTCGCGCCCAGTCGCCCACACTGGCCCACAGGTACGAGGAGCCGACCCAGTTGCCGCTGGCGTCGGTCTCCAGCGCCGCTGAGCTGGCGCCGATTTGCCAGAACAAGGTGCGCTGCGGGTAGGCCCAGTATTCGCCATCGGTCGGGAAGCGCGCGCGCGTGACGGCAGCGAGCAAATTCGCGGTCTGGCTCAGGTAGCGCCAACGTGTGCCGGGCGTTGCTTCGGGCGCGGCTTCGGCGGCGAAGGCCGCCACGTTGGTGCTGCCCCACAACATTTTGGGCACCTGGTCCCAGGGCTCGTAACTCTCGACATTGGCGAGGCCGTCGCGCATGTACAAAAGGTCCGAGACGCGGATGTTCTTGCGCGCATCGTTGCGCCAGGGCGCCACCCAGGCCGGTTCGCGGCCAATCGGGAAGGCGTTGACGACCGGCGTGTTGAGCGGCAGGCCGTTGTCGATGCTGACCTTGTAGAACAACATCGCCGCCACAGTTTTGGCCATCGACCAGCCGTGCAGCGGTGTCTCCAGCGCGAAGCCCGGCGCCGTTTTGATCGCCAGCAATTTGTTTTTGTGCAGCACGGCCACGCCGCGCGTGTTGGCGGCTTGGGGGTCGCCCGCACCTGCAAAGGCCTGGTCGACTACTTTTTGCAAAGCGCTTTCATCTACACCCGGCGCCCATTGCGTTTTGGGCGAGACGCCATTGCCATCGGGCCAGGCGCGCGGCTCGCCGCCGCTTTTGGCGAAATAGACCGCATCTCCGCTGGTCACCGAGCCCGCGCCGTCAAGCACACAGCCGCGGTTGGGCAGCCACTGCGCGGTGCGCGCAAAAAAGCCGGCAAATTTGCTGGTCACACGTCTTTCCTTTTCATCGACATCGACGCTGACCAGACCCAACACCGGCGAGGCCGGCAACACGTCTTCTGCCATGATTTTGTCGATTGGGCGATTGGCCACAAACGCGGCTGAACACACGCTCTTGGCCGCCATGCCTGCGGCGTTTTTGGGGATGCCCGAATAAACCAGGGCGCCGACGGCCAGCGCCAGCAAAACCACGAGCAAGGCCATCAGCCAGCCGATCAACCCTGGCAAGACTCGACCCTTGACCCCACGGCCACAGACGCCAGAACGATTGCGCATACAAGCTCCCCGGGATGGCACAAGGCTTCACTCTAACTGAGTGGCATCGAAACACACAAGCGCGTGGTCGCCAAAAGTACAGCGCCATGGGCACAATAGGGCCATGCCACAACTACCCGAATTCATTGCGCCATCGCGTTTCAGCGACCCGGCCGCCGCCCTGGCCAAGGCCGGCGAAATTTACGAGTCCAGCCTGGTGCATCTGCGCGACGCCATGCACCGCTTTGTTGACGGCGACAGCCTTGCGGGCAAGGTGCGCGCCTGCTACCCCTACGTGCGGGTGCAGACCACGACCGTGATGCGGCAGGACTCGTTTGAAAGCGCGCGCCTGAGTTTCGGTTTTGTCGCGGGCGCGGGCCGCTTTGAAACCACACTGACCCGCCCGGATCTCTTTGCCGACTATTACCTCGAGCAGTTCCGCCTGCTCTTGCAAAACCACGGCGGCGAGATCGAGGTGGGCACCAGCAACCAGCCGATTCCGGTGCACTTCTCCTTCGCCGAGAACGACCACATTGAAGGCAACCTGAGCCCCGAGCGGCGCCAGATGATGCGCGATGTGTTTGACTTGCCCGACCTGGCCGCCATGGACGACGGCATCGCCAACGGCACCTATGAACCCAAGCCCGGCGAGGCGCAGCCGCTGGCCCTGTTCACAGCGCCGCGTGTCGACTATTCGCTGCATCGCCTGCGCCATTACACCGGCACCGCGCCCGAACATTTCCAGAACTTTGTGCTGTTTACCAATTACCAGTTTTACATTGACGAGTTCATCCGCCTGGGCCATGAGGCGATGAGCGACCCGGCCAACGAATACAGCGCCTTTGTGGAGCCGGGCAACGTCATCACGCGGCGCTCGGGCCAGGCCGCGCAAGGAAGCGACGTTTTGGGAAAAGCGCCACCGCGGCTGCCGCAAATGCCCGCCTACCACCTGAGGCGCGAGGGTCACAGCGGCATCACCATGGTCAACATTGGCGTCGGCCCGGCGAACGCCAAAAACATCTCCGACCACATTGCCGTGTTGCGCCCGCATGCCTGGATCATGCTGGGCCACTGCGCCGGCCTGCGCAATGCGCAGCAGCTGGGCGACTACGTGTTGGCCCACGGTTACGTGCGTGAAGACCACGTGCTGGACGAAGAGTTGCCGCTGTGGGTGCCGATCCCCGCGCTGGCCGAGGTGCAGGTGGCCCTGGCAGATGCGGTGAGCGACGTGACGCAAGTCGACAAGGCCGAGCTCAAACGCATCCTGCGCACCGGCACCGTGGCCAGCACCGACAACCGCAACTGGGAGTTGCTGCCCGACAACGGCCCGCAGCGCCGCTTCAGCCAGAGCCGTGCGGTGGCGCTCGACATGGAAAGCGCCACGATTGCCGCCAACGGTTTCCGCTTTCGTGTGCCCTACGGCACCTTGCTGTGTGTCAGCGACAAACCGCTGCACGGCGAGATCAAGCTGCCCGGCATGGCGAACCACTTCTACCGCGAGCGCGTGGACCAGCACCTGCGCATCGGCATGCGCGCCATGGAGCTGCTGCGCTCGCAAGGCGTGCACAAATTGCATTCACGCAAATTGCGCTCGTTTGCTGAGGTGGCGTTTCAGTAGTTTATTTTTGCGGCCGATTCGATGCGATTGCAGTTGCGCTATTATTGTGATAGCTGATAACGTCCATTTTCAGACGGCCTGCGGTCGAAATTTCTTACAAGTTGTTTTGAACTCCTTGTTTGGAACGCAGTATGGATCGCAGTGCGGATAGAAGTCTG